>JAFPEE010000045.1 GCA_017389705.1 Prevotella sp. | reverse complement strand
TGATGCAGCCGCCATCCTCTATATGGTCATTGACGGCACGAAGAAGGTCTCTCAGATTCAGATTCAGCCTATCGAGGCAGGAAGTGTAACGCTGAGCGAGGTTATTGTGAATGCCGAAAGCACCAAGCCCGCCGACCCGGAGCCAGAGCCTGAGACTCCCGTCTTCACAGACGGTAAGGCCGACTTGTCTAAGTTTGAGGTACAGGATGCCGAGAAGGTTAGCTATGACGCAACAACTCATACGATTACCGTTACCGAAGGCTGGACAGGCGTTCAGATAACAGCAACGTCAGCCGATGACGTACAGGGTAAGGAGCTGCGCATCACATTCAGCGAGGCTGCCAAGGTTAAGGCTTCGGTGAAGTATGCCGACGACACAGCAACAGACAGTATCATGTCTGACGCAGCCGCTATCCTTTATATGGTCATTGACGGCACGAAGAAGGTCTCTCAGATTCAGATTCAGCCTATCGAGGCAGGAAGTGTAACGCTGAGCGAGGTAATTGTGAATGCTGAGAGCACCAAGCCTGCAGATCCTGATAATCCTGACGACCCCAGCCAGACAGGTGTGAATATTAGTCTTGACAACTTGAACGAGGGTTGGAACTCAACCTACGACGTTGAGACAAAGACTATTGATATTACCAGTGACTGGGGTGCTCGTGGCTGGTATATCGGTGATGACCGCTATAACAGTAAAGGCTCTGTCACGGTGAAATTCAATGCCGTTGACTTCCCTGTAACGCTGAAAATGGAGTTTACGAACACTGCAGACGAAAGCAAGTCTGTAAGTGCTGGTGCTGCTACAGGTGAGACGGAAGTAACCGTTGATATCCCGGCAGACATCAAGACGATGGAGAAGGTCTATATCACTTTCGAAAAGGCTGGAAAACTTGTGCTTACGGAAGCAACAGTTAATGACAAGGTGGTAGATAACCGAACAGAGAAGACACTGGTAGAGAAGAGCCAGGCCATTGCCGATGGTGATATCGCGATTAATCGCGGACTGTTCTCCAATGCCGTGGCAGGTGACATCCTCCGCATCTACGCTACTGGTCTGAGCGAAGCCTCGAAGGTTGCCCTGGAGCCTGCCGACTACTCGGGTGCCATCGACGGTGCCAACTGGACGGCCTTCACGGAGTCGCCGTTCGAGCTGAAACTGACGGCTACGCTCCTTGAGACATTGAAGGCCAAGAATCTGCTTGTCCGTGGTGAGGACTATACCTTCACCAAGGCCACCCTCTACACGGAGAACGACTTAGGTGAGGAAATCAGCGATGGAGGAGATGAGTCCATGGAGGACGACATCTCGAATGCCAATGCGAGCGAGAATACGAAGAAGGTCTACAACGTGCTGAAGGATCTCTATGGCAAGAAGATCGTTTCGGGCGTGGTGGCCAATATCGACTGGAACACGACGGAGGCAGAGAACGTCTACGAGTGGACGGGCAAGTATCCCGCCATGAACGTGTTCGACTACATCAACCTGCACGCCTCGAAGGACGTGAACTCAGAGGGATGGCTCGACTACAGCGACATCACGCCTGCTAAGAACTGGTGGAACGAAGGTGGTATCGTGGGAGCCATGTGGCACTGGCAGATGAAGGCCAACAACGGTACAGACTATACCTGCACACCAGGAACGGCAGCAGGTGAAACGTCGTTCGATGCCTCAAAGGTTTATGTTGAGGGCACTTCTGAAAATACTCTTGCCAAGCAGCAGCTCGATCAGCTCTGTGGCTATCTGAAGAAGATGCAGGATGCAGGTATTCCTGTCGTTTGGCGTCCACTTCATGAGGCTTCAGGTAATGTAGAACAATATTCTGGCGGCAAGGCCTGGTTCTGGTGGGGTGCCAAGGGGGCTGATGTCTATAAGCAGCTCTGGCAGTGGATGTATAACTATATGGTGAAGACCAAGGGCCTGAACAACCTCATCTGGGTTTGGACGTCGCAGACTGGCGATAAGGACTGGTATCCCGGTGATGCATACGTTGATATCATCGGTCGTGACAACTACGGTGCAACGGCAGCCAAACTCGCTACGGAGTATGAGGAACTGAAGGAGGCTTATCCCAATAAGATGATTACCCTCTCAGAGTGTGGTAACAGCGACACAGCAGAAATGGCAGGTCTGAGCGATATCTGGAATGCAGGCAGCCGTTGGAGTTGGTTCATGACCTGGTATGACAGCGACTATAATGCTGGTTCCAGCACCACCCACAAGCATACGAGCAAGAGTTGGTGGACCAACGCTGTAGCAAAGGATTACGTCGTAACTCGCGACCAGATGAAGGAGCTTTTGGGTCAGGAGTCATCCGACGATTCGCAGACGGGTGTGAACATCAGCCTCGACAACCTGAACGAGGGCTGGAGCTCTACCTATGACGCGACGACGAAGACCATCACCACTACTGGCGAGTGGGCGGCTCGCGGCTGGTATATCGGCGACGACCGCTATAGCAGCAAGGGTTCCATCACCGTGAAATACGAGGCTGTGCAGTTCGGCGTCACCCTGAAGATGGAGTACACCAACACCAGCGGCGAGAGCAAATCTGTCAGTGCCGGTGCTGCCGCTGGTGAGACGGAGGTCGAGCTCGATATCCCGACGGATGTGAAGACCATCGAGAAGGTTTACATCACCTTCCAGCCTATCGGCACGCTGAAACTGACATCAGCTACTGTGAACGATAAGGTGGTGGACACCCGTACGGAGAAGACGCTCGTGGAGAAAGAGGCAAAGATAGCCGACGGTGACATCAAGATTAATCGTGGTCTGTTCAGCAATGCCGCCGCAAAGGATGTCATCTATATCTATGCCACAGGATTGACTGAAGCATCGAAGATCGCTTTGGAGCCAGGTGATTATTCTGGTGCCATTGATGGTGCTAACTGGACTGCCTTTACAGAATCACCGTTTGCACTGAAATTGACAGAGTCTGTTCTTGCTACTATCAAGGAGAAAGGCTTGTTGGTTCGCGGTGAGAACTTCACCTTCACAAAGGCAACCCTTCTGACGGAGAAGGATCTCGGCGAGGATACAGACGAAGGTAATGAGGAACCTGATGAGCCGGAAGAGCCAGAGGAGCCAGCGCAGACAGGTGTGAACATCAGCCTCGATGAACTGAACGAGGGATGGAGTTCAACCTACAATTCTTCGACAAAGACCATCACGACTGAAGGCGAATGGGCTGCCCGTGGCTGGTATATCGGTGATGACCGTTACAATGGCAAGGGCTCGATTACCGTGAAGTATGAGGCTGTGACCTTCGGTGTCACCCTGAAGATGGAGTACACGAACACGAGTGGTGAAAGTAAATCTGTCAGCGCTGGTGCGGCTGCTGGTGAAACGGAGGTGGAACTTGACATCCCAGCTGATGTGAAGACTATCGAGAAGGTTTACATCACCTATCAGCCTGTAGGTAAGCTCGTGCTGACAGATGCTACCGTAAATGACAAGGTTGTGGATAATCGCACAGAGAAGACCCTCGTGGAGAAGTCGCAGGCCATCGCCGACGGTGACATCAAGATCAATCGCGGTCTGTTCAGCAATGCCGCAGCCAAGGATGTCATCCGCATCTATGCCACTGGTCTGAGCGATGCCTCGAAGATTGCCTTGGAGCCTGGTGACTACTCTGGTGCCATTGATGGTGCTAACTGGACTGCCTTTACCGAGTCACCTTTCGCCCTGAAACTGACGGAGGCTGTATTGACAACCATCAAGGAGAAAGGACTGTTGGTTCGTGGTGAGAACTTCACCTTCACCAAGGCAACCCTTCTGACGGAGAAGGAACTTGGAGCAGAGATTATCGACATCAAGACGTACACGCTGACCGTCAATGCCGCTGAGCATGGCAGCATCACCGTCAAGAAGGGTGAAACGGAAGTTGAGGCAGGCACGTTCGACGAAGATACGGAGCTGACGCTGACGGCAACCCCCGACGAGGGCTACCAGTTTGTGAAGTGGCAGAAGAACGGTGAGGATGCTGGCACAGACAACACGCTGACCGTGAAGATGGATGCTGACATCACCATCACAGCCGTCTTCGAAGAGATACCCACTCCAATCATTGACGAGGAGACGGGTGAGGCCGACCTGGAGGAAATGGCAGCACAGGACAATGCCACAACCACTGTGACCTACGACGAGGAGACGGAGACCATCACCATGACGACGACTGAGGCTTACAAGGCCGCCCAGATATGGTTCAACGAGCCTGAGGAGGCCAAGGGTAACGTGCTGATTGTGGACATCACGGAACCGGCAGTCAACGTGACTGTCACCGTGAGATACACGGATGGAACGGAATCGTCTATGACATCGACAACAGCCGGAGCCCAGCGTGGTGCCAAACGGAGTGCCGCTACGCGTCGTGCCGCTGAGCCAGGCACCAGGATTGCCGTTCCTGTGGATATGGGCAAGAAGGTGCAGAGCATCGAGGTGAAGAATGCCGAGGCTGGCACTATCCATATCACGAAGATGGCAATCGCCACCCGCAACGTATTCACCGACGGTAAGGCCGACCTCTCGATGGCCAAGGCCCAGAGCAATGCTACCTACGATGTGGGTACCTACACGCTGGCCACTACCAAGGGCTGGACGGGACTGACCATTACCCCACTTGCCACCGAGACGGTGAAAGGTGTGGAGCTGATGGTGAAGTTTGCCGCCAACGCCAAGGTGAAGGTGGCTGTGGAGTACACCGACGGCGAAGGTCCCAACACCATCATGGACTCGCCTGCCCGCTACGTGAAGATGACGCTTGATGCCAACAAGAGCGTCAAGGAGATTACCATCCAGCCGACGGAAGCCGCCATCGTACAGTTCACCGAAGTGGCTGTCAACCAGACGGCTACGCCTGACGAACTGCCAGAACCCGTCTTCACCAACGGCAAGGCCGACCTCTCGAAGCTTACCGTGCAGGATGCATCACGTGTGATGTACAATACCGAGACGTACAAGATGGCCACAACCGACGGATGGATTGGTGTGGAGCTGAACACGTCGGAGGCAGAGACCGTCAGCGGTGCCGAGCTTGCTGTCATCTTCACGGAACCCGCGAAGGTGAAGGTGACAGTCATCTATAATGACAACACGCAGACGGAAGTCATTGCCGATCAGGCACAGGAGGAGACCCGCCTGCTGCTCGATGCCTCCAAGAGCATCAAGCAGATACAGGTGCAGCCCACCGAGGCCGGAGCCCTACAGTTCAAGGCAATCGTTGTGCGGCAGACCGTTACGCCCGAGCCTGAGCCAGTCTATTTGTTCAACGCCCAGGGCGTGGCTAATCTCTCGCTGTTCCAGCCGATGGGTGACAATGCCGTTTATGACACGGCGAAGCACCAGTTGACCACTACGGAGAACTGGGCCGGCATCCAGATTTGGCTCGACAATCCGCAGGCTGTCAAGGGTAACGTGCTCTCCATGAAGCTGGCTGAGGAGAACGCCAACGTGAGAATCACGGTCGGCTATACCGATGGCACGGAGAATTCCGCTGATGCCGGCGATGCCAATGCCACTGAGATGGGTACGGAAATCCTCGTGGCCAACGACGCGACGAAGGAAATCCAGAAGGTGATGATACAGTTGCCGGAGGCAGGCATCGTCACCCTGCTGTCCATCAGCGGCATTGAGTTCACCGTCAGCGAACTGGCAGAGGGCGAGAGCCGTCTGCTGTGGAAGAACAGCCAGGGCGAACACCTGTCATGGAACGACATCTGCAGGAAGGGCGAGGCGTATGGCGCAGTCCTGAAGGAGGACCAGCAGCTGTACATCGCTATAGCAAGCCGTGACGAGGACAACGACTGGCCCAAGGTCATGGTACGTGACCTCAACGGCAATACCGTAGGCAAGGTGATGGAACTGAACAAAATCAAGCAGTTCCCATACGTGGCACGTATCGATTTGACCGCAGACATGGTGGAACAGATGGCCGACGGATTCACAATCTGCGGTGACGGTATTACCGTGACGCGGATTGACATTTACCAGCCGTATGCACCACAGCCCGGCGACATCAACCTGAAAGCGCTGAACGGCGGCTGGAATTCCACCTACGATGCGAAGACGCACACCATCACGACAACGGCCCGCTGGGCTGCCTGCGGATGGGACATCGGTGACGGACGCTACAATGACAGCGACCTGATACTGGTCAAGTTCGAGGCTGTCGACTTCCCCGTTACGCTGAAGATGGAATATACTGATGCTGACGGTAAGAAGCAGGCCACGTCGGCAGGTGTGGCAGCAGGCAGCACGGCTGTTGAACTGGCCATCCCCGAGAGTCTGTCGCTGATTGACAAGGTCTACCTCATCTGGCAGAAGCCTGCCAGTCTGACGCTGACCTCTGCCGAGGTGCTGAAGACCAGTCAGGAGACCGTCACACTCGACCTGGCGCTGTTTGAGGCGATGGGCGACAAGGTGACCTATGACAACGAGGCTTACATCATGACCTCGCAGGAGGGCTACACGGGCATCCAGCTGTGGCTGGGTGATGCCAACGCCATTGAGGGCGGACAGCAGATGACGCTGACCACCGCCAACGAGGATGCCAAGCTGCGTCTGACGGTAGGCTATACCGACGGCACAGAGGCTTCAGTCGATGGCACCGGCTCTGTACTTAAACTGGAACTGGACGACCTGCGCAATATCCAGAAGGTAATGATTCAGAACCTGGAGGCAGGTGTGGTGACACTGACCAGTCTGAAGGTGACCACCCGCGTATTCGGCGAGCCGACCATCCCCATCAAGTACACCGGTACGACAGACATCGACACGCTCGAACAGGACACCGATGAAGGCGAATGGTATAACCTGAACGGTCAGCGGACAACGGCTCCGCAGAAGGGTCTCTATATCAGAAATGGTAGAAAGGTAATCAAATAAAAACGTACGACAATGAAGAAGACAATAGCTTTTTGCGCTTTATGCCTTGGGGTGGCCATTCCATCCCAAGCATGGCAGGGCGAGGTGTTCGTCTCCACACCCAACACCACCATGATACTGCATGCCAACGAGGGTGAAGACCTCAGGATGGACTATTATGGCAACACACTGACAGACAGCCGCCAACTGAAGGAGGCAGGCAGCGACCTTAACTTCGCTGCTCTGCCGACCTTCGGCACGGTGGATATGATTCACCTGCCTGCACTACAGGTGCAACATACTGACGGCGACTTGAACCTGGAATTGACTGTCGCCGACTATAGTTCGGCTGACGGTGGTAATGCCATCGTCCACACATTCACCATGAAGGACAGGTTGCAGCCTGTCACCGTCAAAGTCTGCTTTAAAGCCTATAAGAAGGTGGACATCATCGAAACATGGACGGAGATAGTCAATGGGGAGAAGGGAGCTATCCATCTGAAACGCTTCGACTCCGGACATCTGACCATACGGCGCGGCGACGTGTGGATTACGCATCTGCATGGCGACTGGTGCGCCGAGGCACAGGTGACGCAGGAACCGCTCATGCCAGGCTTGCAGGTCATACGTAATACGGATGGTGCGCGCAATGCCCACTGCGATGCCCCTGAAATCATGCTGTCACTCGACGGACAACCGCAAGAGACGGCGGGGCGTACCATCGGTGCTGCGCTTTGCTGGAGTGGCAACTACGAACTGCGTGTCAATACGAATAACAAGAAGGAACACCACGTCTATGCAGGCATCGACCCGCAATCCTCTGAGTATGTGCTTGACGCTGGGAAACAGTTTACGACGCCCCACCTGGCTCTTACCTTTTCTGCCGAGGGCATGGGTGGTGTGAGTCGTAACTTCCATCGTTGGGCGCGTACTGAGGGGATGCTGCATCGCGGCATGAAGACCGGCGACATCCTGCTGAACTCATGGGAGGGTATCTATTTTGACATCACCGAACAGAAAATCATTGACATGATGGATGACATTGCCCAGTTCGGAGGGGAGCTGTTCGTCATGGACGATGGCTGGTTCGGGGACAAGTATCAGCGCAACGACGACTCGTCGACCCTGGGCGACTGGGTGACAGACCTGAAGAAGCTGCCTGGGGGTATCAAGGCGCTGACCGATGCGGCTCGTCAGCGTAAAATCAAGTTTGGCATCTGGATAGAACCGGAGGCCGTCAATACGAAGAGCGAGCTGTTTGAGAAACACCCGGAGTGGGCGTTGCAGACGAAAGGCCGTCAGCTGAAGTTGGGGCGTGGAGGAACGCAGCTGGTGCTTGACATGACCAATCCCAAGGTGCAGGACTTCGCCTTCCGCATCGTTGATGACTTGCTGACGCAGTATCCTGAAATCAGTTACCTGAAGTGGGATGCCAATGCCAGCATCCAGAATGTCGGCTCGCTCTATCTGCCCAAGAACAAGCAGAACAATCTGTATATCGACTATCACCTGGGACTGCTGAAGGTGCTGGAGCGTATCCGCGCCAAGTACCCCGATGTGGTCATTCAGGATTGTGCCAGTGGCGGCGGACGTGCTAACTACGGGCTGCTGCCCTATTTCGACGAGTTCTGGGTTTCAGACAATACGGATGCGTTGCAGCGTGTCTATATCCAGTGGGGCACAAGTCTCTTCTTCCCCTCGAATGCCATGGCACAGCATATCGGCGGTGCGCCTTATTGGAACACGGGCGGGCGCGTAATCCCCATCAAGTTCCGTTGCGACGTGGCGATGAGTGGCCGACTGGGCATCGAACTGCAACCCAAGCACATGAACGATGAGGAGAAGTTGCAGTGTACGACCTGCTTTGCTGACTACAAGAGTCTGCGCAATACCATCCAGACGGGCAATCTCTATCGTCTCATCAGTCCCTATAATCGTAAGGGCATCGCCTCGCTGATGTATGTTGACGACAGTAGGAAGCAGGCTGTTCTCTTCGCCTATAAGGTGGACAACTACTACAGTATGCCGATACCACGCTTCCGCTTGCAGGGTCTTGACCCTAACGCCATGTACACCGTCAAGGAACGTGATGTGAAGGCCTGGCAGAAACCCTGCGACTTGGACGGTCGTCAGTTTACAGGACGTTTCCTGATGGAAGTAGGCATTGAGATTCCCCTTGACTGGGACTATGCGTCAAGGGTGTTGGAACTGCATCAATAAATGACAGCGAAATGAAGAAGAGCCGCCAGTACAGTGGAGTACGGGCGGCTCTTGTCGTGTCAGAGGGCGATGTGGTATTTTGCACCGACCATGAGCCAGAAGCCGGGCTGGGGGACGTTGCCGTAGTCGACATAGCGATGACTCAGCAGGTTGTTGCCTTCAACATACAGGGAGTAGGTGTCGGCACGCCAACTGAGTCGGCTGTCGACGACGGAGTAGGGGTGATAGGACTGCACCCGGCCGTCGGTATCGGTATAGGTGCCCAAGGACGAGCTGGCCAACATGATGGCGATGAATCCGCAGCTGCGTAAGGATTGGGACCCAGAGTATGGCGACCGTATGCAGAAGCTCGTTTTCATCGGCCAGCATCTGGACAAAGAGCAGATTACCAAGGACCTGGATTTCTGTCTGGCCTGAAAAAGCAGAACGGGTGTGTCATAACACTTGAAAGTTCCAGACAAATCCTCAAAAGAAGAGCCCTGAAAACCGTTGCTGGCTTTCAGGGCTCTTCCTTTTGATAATTGTCGCTGCTCGCGATAATGTTACTTCATGTACTTGTTGACAGCATCGACGATGACTTTCTTGGTCTGCGGGGTGTAATAGCTTGAGTTGAGGAAGAAGTCACTATGCACGGCTATGGGGTCGATGACCATCACAGTCTTCGGATTCTGACTGATGGCTGTTTCGTCTGGGCGTCCGCCAGTCCACGGGTCGTTGTAGGCATAGACGAAGACGATGTTCTGTGTCGACTCTGTGGCTACCCACTGGCGGAAATTGCGCATGAGGGCGCCTTCGTCCTGGCGGAAGATGCCGCTAAACTGATGCTGCACGGAGAAGATTTCGTTGACATCGCGCACCTGAGTCGGGGTCAGGAATGTGCCGTCGACGTGCAGGAAAGCATATTCGGAAGCTCCCAGCTCTTTGAATGCCTGAATGGTGTAGGGATAGGCATCATTACCACGCAAGTCGTTGATGTATTTCCAGAATCGTGTGTACCTGTCGTTCAGCACGCTCAGCACGTCCAGCACGCTTCTGGTCTCTGTTCCCTCAGTATCATCATCAACATTAACACCATTCAGGACTTTCAGCGAGTCAACCAGGATTTCGTGGTCCATGGTGATGAAGGTGAGCAGGTTACCCAGCTCTTCCTCGTCGGTGATGGCCTTTGCAGGGTCGGGCACCAGTTTAACCCACAGGGGGAACTGTACGTAGGAGAACTTGGAGAACAGATTGCCGACGTATGTGGAAATAGTCAGGGCTGTGATGTCTTTCTCCAGGTCGCCCGTGCTCATGGGGCTATGCTGGTTGTACTGGTCCAATATCTTGCGATAGTTGGTGGCGTCTGATGCGAGGATGTATTTGTTGCAGGCATCGCGCAATGTCTTGTTGGTGCAGATGTAATAGGGGATGTCGTGCAGCCGCTGGCAGGCAATAGCCTCGGGGGATCCGGCGGCATAGCCCGTGCCACATACCTGGTCCTGATAGTTGCCAATGCGGGTGTCCATACACGTGAAGGTGCCGTCGGCAGCGGTGCTGCCAGGCAGGAAGGGCGCACAGAAGGGCACGAAGAGGTCGATGTCGTTCCATCCGTTCTGGTCGCTGTAGTAGGCATAGAGGGCAGAGGTGATGCCGTCCTTGCTGGTGCCGGTGCTGGCCCACTTGCCGGTTTTGAAGAGGTTTTTCTTCAGCATCTGCACGATGGCGTGCAGGTCGTAGGCCTCCTGCTCGGCGTTGAAGTAGGTGTAGCTGGGGTTGTCGGCTGGCTCGGGCAGCGAGTTGCCGAAGTAGCGGTGCTCCACGTTCACCTGGTTGGCTCCCAGGTGTGTGGAGAGATCGTCGCGATAGAATTTGCTGATGTCGTAAATGGTGTAGCCGTGGGTGTGGAGCACCACGTCCTTGTCGTAGCCCTTGAAGCTGATGGCCACCTGCTGGTCGAAGGTGCCGGCATCGGGGTTCGCGTGGTCGATGGGCTGGCGGAAGTAGAAATAGTAGACGGTTTCCTCGCCCGACGAGGTGGTCTTCGCCACTACGTTGCGCACTCCGTCAATGGCTTTCAGGGCCTCGATGAAGTCATCAGTGGTCTTCTCCTGCTCGGCAGGCTTGACGATTTCGTCCATGGTGTTGTCTTTGGTGCAGCCTGTGAGCATGATGCCAGCCAGGAGCAAGACTCCCATGAGGCTGTGTATGTTTATTGTTTTCATACTGTATGTCATGTATAAATTGCTGTTTGTTACTGTTTACTGTTAATTTCCCGTCCGGATGAACTGCAGGGCACGGTCTATCTGCGTGTCGTTGCCGTTGGTTTCATACTCATCGGGGTCGAAGGCCACCTCGATGTTGGGTGTCACGCCGATGCCTTCGAGGGGCTTCTTGTCCATGTTGAGGATACACTCCGTAGGCATGTAGACATAGACGGGGGTAGTGCCTTTCACGCCGATGTGGCCTGAGTAGTTGTCTGAGTTGTTGCTGTTGCCGGTCAGTCCGCACAGTCCGCCGAAGGTCTTCCGGCCGATGACGGTGCCGTTCTCAAGTTGTTGCGCGCTGAGCGATGTCATTTCCGCCATGCTGACAGACGCGGCATTGGCCAGCACGACGATGGGGCAGTCGTCGATGATTTCGTGCGGCGCATCCATAGTGTACATATACTTGGGCGTTAACGGCGAGTAGTCGTAGCGGCCCACACCGCGCTTGTAGCGTGACCAGCCGTATTGCAGTCCGCCCGACGGAATCAGTGCGCCGAGCACATAGTTGGCATCGTTCATGTATCCGCCGGGATTGCTGCGCACGTCGATGACGACACCTTTGAGGCGTCCGCCCTTATGGAGGTCCTGGATGGTGTCGAACCATGCCTGCCATACCTCTACGACATGCTGCCGGATTTCACTGTTACGGTTGTTGCCGCCCAGCTCTTCGTTGAAAAAATCGTCTTCGAGGTAGACGGAGAGTGCGAACTCGCTGATTTGCAGATAGACAATGTCATCGTTGGTCTGTGCAAACTCGAGTTTGATGCCGTTGTCTGCGAAGCGGGGGTCGATCTGCTCCAGGAAGGGCACGTTCAGGTAGCTGTACTGCTGTACGAGCGAGTTGAAGTTGCCCAGCCACTCCCCGTTAATCGGCAGGCTGACGAGTTTTTCCATCGCTTTGCTGAGTTTGCTGAGGCCCTCATACTGGATGACCTCGCTCTCGGTGAGGCTGCTCTTGGCCTCAAGCTCCGCCATGCAGGTGCGCACCCATTGGAAGCCGATGCCGGGCTTCGCCAACATGTTGCGCAGCTGACCAGCCACGGTGGCGTCGTAGCTCATATATCGCTTCAGCAGGTTTTTCAGATAGTATTCGTATATAGAGGGTCGGAATCCTTTGAGTTCCTTGGCATCGGCGCGTTTGTCGTTACGACCTTCACTCGGTGACGCGATGATAGAATTCTTGGTCTGATGGTTCACAAACTCTACATACATGTGACCGTCGTGCAGCGGGGCGACCATCTCGGTCATCAGGGCCTTGAGCGCCGAGTCGGTCACCTCGGTGTCGGGCTCGTCGAGAGCCTCGAACTTCGGCAGGTACTCGTCGTAGACGGCATCCCAGTCCAGCCCGTTCTCGCCCTCATAGTCCCAGAGGGTGTAGTTTTGGTTCATGGCGTTCCAGAATACACGGAACTTGCCGGCATAGCTTTGCTGGGCCTCACTGAACGACAGATTGTCGGCGTAGGCATAGTTCACCAGCGTGTCAGCATCCTTGTGGCACGCGCTGACGGCCAGTGTCAGGAGCAACGCTCCTATTATCTTGATGTTATTCTTCATTGTTATATATATAAAATAGGTTTCTTCCGTCGGAAGCATATTTTTCACTGTTAACAGTTCACTATTCCCTTTTAGAAGCAGTACCACACGCCGGCCTGCACGGCCAGGGTCGAATTGTAGCGCGGGTCGCTGACGTGCTGATAGTCCTTCTGAGTGCTCACGCAGCTGTAGTAGTAGCGCAATTCCACCTGTGCAGCCCAATGGCGGTGGAACCGGTACTCCAGACCCATGCCGGCCAGCAGACCGAAGTCGAAGCGCTGGTCTCGCTGGCTGTTGAACTCGATGTCCTCGCTGAAGTTGTACTGTCGAGAGCCGAAGCTGTTGGTGTCGAAACCCTCGCGGCCGCTGTTCAGCCAATGGCCGAAGTAAATACCGGTGTTGCAGAATCCGCGAAGCTTATTGCCGCCGAAGCTGAACGTCGTCATCACGGGCAACTGCAGGTAGTTGTTGGTGTAGTCGTAGCACATCGACTTCTGCAACTTGCGCGTGTGGCGGTAGTTCTTCTGCGTCCAGTCGAGCTCGGCGCGGATGCCCAGCCAGTTGTTGAAGTCATACTGTCCCATGACGCCGAGGGTCACGCCCCAGCGGTCTTCAAAGGAGTAGTCCGTCTGATAGTGTTTGTCGATGATGAAGTGGTTGTAGTCAGCACCACCGTTGACACCCACTCGCCACTGTGCAAAGGCCAGTGTGGGCAGCATGAGTGTCAGCATTGTTAAAAGTTTTTTCATTTTTCTTTGTTGTTGTTTAATTTTGACACGGCAAAGGTAAGCAGAAAATTTATAAAATCGTTGCCTTTGGCAGGCTTTTTTATTTTTTTCCACATTTACAAGATGTAAATCATGCCTTTCCCTTACAGCTGGATGTGGTATTTCGCTCCGACAGTCAGCCACAGGCCTGGCTGTCGGACGTTACCGTAGTCTACATAGCGGTGGCAGGTCAGGTTGTTGCCTGCTATATATATAGAATAGGTGTCGGCATCCCACGCCAGTCGAGCGTCGACCACACTGTAGGGGTGGTAGGGCTGTATCTGGCCGTCGGTGTCGGTATAGGAGCCCATGCGGTCCTGGTAGCGATACTTCACGGTGAGCGCCAGTTGCTGCGTCAGTTTCAGATCGACCGATGCTGTCAGCTTATGGCGCAGATACTCCAGCGAGTATTGCGACTGCAAATGCTCTTCCAAGTCCTTGTCCTGATGCAGATAACAGTAGGATAAGTTGAAAGTTGAGAATTGAGTGTTGAGAGTTGCTGACGCTTCCACTCCGGTGGTGTTCACTTTCGTATGGTTGACACTATGCCACACGGGGTCCGCCTCGCGGGTGTCCATCACCCAGTCGATGGTGTTACGCTGGTGGTGATGGAACACGCCGGCCTTGACGGACAGCAGGCGCGACTGATACTTGACACCGCCCTCGACGGCATGCAGTTCCTCGGGCTTCAGGTATTTGTCGGCCTTATGACCGCCCACGCTGTAGTAGAGTTCGGTGAACGACGGCATGCGCAGCGAGGAATTATACGAGGCGTAGATTTTCCAGTTCGTACCGATACGATAGCTGGCGTCGATGCCGGGGTAGAGCTTGAAGGGCATCTGGTTCCACGTGTTCTTCACGGCGATGAAGCCTGCCGAGAGGGTGAATCGCCGTAAGAGGATGTTATGCTCCAGGTGGAACGAGAGATTCGAGCGGTTCAGCCCTACCTTATAATGGCTAAAGGGCTCGTTAAGAACTTCGCCGAGGTTGCTGCTCACAATGTCCTCGTTGCGGAACTCGGCACCGAAGGCCGTACGACCCAACACCCAGTCGAACCAGCTGTTCAGGTTCACCCCGAAGACATCGGTGCGGTGGTAGTTGAAGGGCACCTTGTCCTCCAAACCACGAATCAGTTCAAAACGGTCATAAGAGCGATTCCAATAGACGGAAGGGCTGAAGTGGAACCATCCTTTGGTCTCGCCCTTAATGGCCGTATATAGTTTTGTGGTCTTCTCGTACTGCTCGTCGAACTTGGCACTATAGAAGGTGTTCGAGCCAAAGCCTTTGATGCTCAGTCCTGCGTGCCAGCTCAGTTGCAGGTCATTTGTCGAGTAGCCTCCCTGATAGAAGGCTTTACCTCCATGATAATCGCTGTTCAGAGCCCCCGACTTGGCACGACTGTAGCCGTCAGAGTGGGTGTAGGAGGCTGATAGCCCCATCGTCAATCCTTTTCCAAGGGTAGGGAGCCTAAGGCCACCGCCTGCATCCAGATATCCAAACGAGCCTCCTTTCAGGTGAACTTGGGCCTGGCCTGCCTCTCTTTCTTCACTCTTCGCTCCTTGGGTAACGATATTAATCGCACCAACGAGCGATGAGGTACCATAGACACGACCCGCAGGTCCCTCGAGCACTTCTATGCGGACAATGTCGCTGATGTCGCATGGCAGGTCAAAGGCATTGTGGCCTGTCTGTGGGTCGCAGATGTTGATGCCGTTGAGCAAGATGGTTATCTGTTCACTTGTTCCCCCTCTGATACCCACATCCGTCTGGGCACCAATGGGTCCGCGCTGACGAACGTCAACACCCACAGCCATCTTCAGCAAATCGTTAATACTTTGTACTGGCGCCGCCTGAATTTCTTCGCGGCTCAGTACAGTAACCATTCTCGCGGCTTGCCCTAAAGCAAGCGGTGCGCGTGAGCCTGTCACCTCGACGTCGTCGAGCCAGGCCTCTTTGTCTATGGTGTCGTCGGAAACGACAACACTGGCGGTGTTACCGTCAGTCACGGTGACATCATCAGCTGTAGTCGCAGCAGCAGACTTGAGTGTCGCTACGCTCAGCACACCAATGGTGACAACGCGTCCCAAGCAGGCAAATAGGGCGTACCCCTTCCGTGTAAACTGTCGGAAGCGGAGGGCTTTGCGCTGGTTGAATAGTGGTTTGTACATGTTGTTTGTAATAAAAACGCTGCAAAGGTACAAAATAATTCAAAAATATTAATGCATAATTCATAATAAATTCTTATTTTTGCAGGCAATTATGAGAGATTCAGTATTAATTCTTAGTGGTGGTGTGGATTCTACTACCTTATTATATGATGAGCAGGAGCGTATAGCCTTGGCCATCTCGTTCGACTATGGCTCTAAGCATAATGCGCGTGAGATTCCCTTCGCGCGTTTGCATTGTGAACAGCTGGGTATCAAGCATATAACAATTCCCTTGGACTTCATGACAAGATACTTTAAGAGCTCTCTGCTGGAGGGTGGGGAGGAGATTCCGGAGGGACACTATGCTGACGAGAATATGAAGTCGACGGTGGTGCCCTTCCGCAATGGCATCATGCTGTCTATTGCGGTAGGTATAGCAGAAAGCAATGGTCTGAAGTATGTGATGATGGCGAATCATGGTGGCGACCATACCATCTATCCGGATTGTACTCCGCAGTTTGTAGATGCCTTCAATCTGGCTGCACAGGCAGGCACCTTTGTAAAAGTGTGTCTGCGCTCGCCTTATACGAACATAACGAAAGCAGACATTGCCCGGAAGGGAAAGATTTTAGGCGTTGACTATGCGAAGACGTGGTCGTGCTACAAGGGTGGCGAGAAGCATTGCGGCAAGTGTGGTACCTGCGTGGAGCGTCGCGAAGCCTTTGCCGAGGCGGGCATCGACGACAAGACGGAGTACGGTCTGTAGAAATTGAAGTCCGAGCAAAGAGGGATTCGGAACCGTCCAAAGAGGGACTTTGAACCGTCCAAAGAGGGACTTTGCAGGGAGATGACCAGATTCGGGCGGCCGCCCTCGCCAATTCGGGCGCCCGCCCTTATATTTGCTGGCGGGCGCCCTCATATCTGCGAGCGCACGGTCGATTCTGGTTTTTTATCAACCAAATAGGGCACGCAATGCTTCTTCAACCTTACGGACGGGTACAAGCTCAATCTTGAATTTCTTACGATTCAAGCCCGAAAGATTGTACTTGGGAATGATGATGTGCTGGAAGCCCAGTTTCTCGGCTTCTGAGATGCGTTGCTCGATGCGTGAGATAGGGCGTACCTCACCACTCAGACCTACCTCGCCAGCCATGCACCAGCCTTCCTCAATAGGGGTGTCGACATTGCTACTGAGTACGGCAGCAATGACGCTGAGGTCCATGGCCATGTCAGTAACACGCAGACCTCCGGCAATATTCAGGAACACATCTTTCTGCATGAGCTTGAAGCCTACGCGTTTCTCGAGTACTGCCAGCAGCATATTGAGACGGCGCTGATCGAAACCTGTGGCTGAGCGCTGTGGAGTGCCATATGCTGCGCTGCTGACAAGGGCTTGTGTCTCGACCAGGAAAGGACGGACGCCCTCGATAGCTGAGCTGATAGCTACTCCGGAAAGCCCCTCATGGTCTTCGGTAAGCAATAGCTCGGAGGGGTTTGAAACCTGACGCAGTCCAGTCTGCTGCATCTCGTAGATACCCAGCTCGGAGGTAGAACCGAAGCGGTTCTTGATGCTGCGCAGAATACGGTACATATAGTGTTGGTCGCCCTCGAACTGAATGACGGTGTCGACGATGTGCTCCAGAATCTTAGGACCAGCCAGAGTACCTTCCTTGGTGATGTGACCAATGAGAATGACGGGGACGCTACTGGTCTTGGCAAAGCGAAGCAGGGCGGAGGCGCACTCGCGCACTTGGGCGATGGAGCCAGCACTGGACTCTACATCCTCGGTAGAGATGGTTTGTATGGAGTCGATGACTACCAAGTCGGGTTGCACTTCTTTGATATGGTCGAAGATGGTCTCCAGAGAGTTTTCGCAGAGGATGAGAAAGTTTTCCGGGTCTGCAGATAAGATACGTGTAGCACGCATTTTTAGCTGATGGGCACTTTCCTCACCACTGACGTAGAGCACCTTTTTGGTTGCTGACGAAGGGTCATTGGTAAGGTTCAGCATGGTTTGTAGGGTGAGTGTAGACTTGCCAATGCCTGGCTCTCCACCTAACAAGACGATGGAGCCAGGCACCAGACCGCCTCCTAAGACGCGATTCAGCTCGGCATCGTGCATGTCAATGCGGGGATCGTCGTGGGCTGAGATGTCCCGAAGTCTGAGCACTTTGCCTACAGACAGGGCAGAGGACTGGGCGGAGAAACCTTTGTTAAGGCCTCTCCTGGACTCTCCCATCTTGGAGGATGAGCTTTCTACACGAATCTCCTTGAACGTGTTCCATTGTCCGCAAGCAGGACACTTGCCAATCCATTTTGCCGATTCTTGTCCGCAATTCTCGCAGACGTACATAGTCTTGTCTTTTGCCATATCAGGCACAAAGTTACGAATAATTTTTTGTGTTACAAAATTTATTTGTACTTTTGCAGCTGAATTATGAAACAATTACTATCGTTGACAGTTTGTC
>JAFPEE010000044.1 GCA_017389705.1 Prevotella sp. | reverse complement strand
TATTTTGTCAGTTTACTCATATTCACACAGCATCTTACATACACGGTCCTGGAAAGCTTTACCCTTGGAGTTACGCATCACACCCTGGTTGATGATGGCGAAGCAGAGCTGTCGTCCGCTAGCCGTCGTACAGTAGCCAGCAAGGCTGGAAATACCTGACACGGTACCCGTCTTGGCAAGCACATTACCCTGAGCCTTAGTACCCTTCATGCGGTCCTTCAGCGTTCCGTCGACACCTGCTATGGGCAGGGCAGGCAGCAGCGCACTATGAATGCTGGGCGACTTCCATGCATGGCGCAGCAAGGTACACAGCAACTCTACCGACACGTAGTTGTATAGAGAGAGCCCAGAACCGTCGGCAATCCTGTAAGGCTCATGCCCCAACCCCAGTCGGGCTATCAGACGCTTGGTAATGTCGCGGGCATCCTTGGCACGAGCCAGACCTTTTCCGGCTGATGCTGCCGTCTGGTAGAACATCGACTCGGCATAGAAGTTGTCGCTCATCTTCATCATCCGCTCCAACACCTGTGAGATGTTATGCTTACACACTGTCAGCAGCTGGGCACGTTGTGGCAACTGTCCTTCTATCAGACTGACACGCTCCAGATTAACACCAGCACGAGCCACCTCTTCGGCAAAGGTCTGCAGGAAGATGTTCTTGCGCCCTATGGAGAGAGCCGTCAACAGCGGGTTGTCGTCGTCCCAGCACCAGCCTTCACCATAGTCCTGCATCTCCTTCATGGTACGGTCAGCCACCAACAGTCCACGAATGCTGTCCACTCCAAGTCTGCGGACACCGTCAGCCAGGATGGCCACGTCGTCAATGGTCAGCGTAGGGTCAAAACCTCCCACACAATAGATATTACCCACTAGCGTGCTGTCCACCACATTGCCTGTATAGTAGATACGTGTATGGTAGTCGTAATTGCTACCCAACTGATCCAAAGCCGTAATGGCTGTCACCAGCTTCATACACGATGCTGGACGCATCAGCTGGCGATGATTCCGGGTATATAGCGCAGAGTCTCCATCCAGGTCGTAGACCATCAGTCCCACCTGCGACGTTTCGAACATCGGGTCGTTCAACAGCGAGTCCAGTCTGATACGCAGGCTGTCTGACTGCGCAAAAGAGGCCACTGAGACGACACATATAAGGAATAAAAAAGCTATTTTCTTCATAATCGGCTGCAAAGTTACGAAAAAAAAGAAGAATGAAGAATGAAGAATGAAGAATAATTCGTATCTTTGCAGCGTTCAATGTAAATGGCAATGGTTTATAAATACGATTTTCTTATCATTGGAGCCGGCGTAGCCGGTATGAGCTATGCGCTGAAGGTGGCCCGTGCCAAGAAGGGCAAGGTGTGTATGATTTGTAAAGCTGGACTCGACGAGGCCAACACCAGTTTTGCGCAAGGTGGCGTCGCTTCGGTGACCAACATGAAGGTGGACACCTTCGACAAGCATATTGCCGATACCATCATTGCAGGTGACTACATCAGCATCCGTCAAGCGGTGGAGCAGGTGGTGCGCAAAGCCCCTGAGCAGATTCAGGAATTGGTGCAATGGGGCGTCAACTTCGACCGTAAGGAAGACGGCAGCTTTGACCTGCATCGTGAAGGCGGCCATTCGGAGTTCCGCATTCTGCACCATGCTGACGATACGGGTGCCGAGATACAGCGCGGTCTGATGGAGGCTGTCCGCCAAGACGCTAACATCGATATTAAGGAGAATCATTTTGCTGTAGAGATTATCACGCAGCACCACCTGGGAGTACGGGTAACCCGTCGCTCACCCAACATCCAGTGTTATGGTGCCTATGTGCTGAATCCGAAAGGCAAGGTAGACACCTATCTGGCCAAGACGACGGTGATGTGTACCGGTGGCTGCGGAGCTGTCTACCTGACGACGTCAAATCCCGTCATTGCCACTGGCGACGGCATTGCCATGGTCTATCGTGCCAAGGGTACTGTGGCCGACATGGAGTTTGTACAGTTCCATCCGACAGTATTGCACAACCCGAAGGAGACGCACCCCGCCTACCTCATCACTGAGGCCATGCGTGGCTATGGCGGCATTCTGAAGCTGCCCAATGGCGAAACCTTTATGGAAAAGTACGACGAGCGCCTGAGTCTGGCGCCACGTGACATTGTGGCTCGCGCCATTGACAAGGAGATGAAGATTCACGGTCTGGACCATGTCTGTCTGGATGTCACCCATAAGGACCCTGAGGAGACACGTCACCACTTCCCCAATATCTACCAGAAGTGTCTCTCGATAGGCATCGACATCACCACCGACTATATTCCCGTCCGACCTGCTGCCCACTATATGTGCGGAGGTATTAAGGTGGACCTGAACGGACAGTCGAGCATAGAGCGTCTCTATGCCTTAGGCGAGTGTTCATGCACAGGCCTGCATGGCGGCAACCGCCTGGCCTCGAACTCACTCATTGAAGCGGTGGTCTATGCCGACGCCGCTGCCAAGGACTCGCTGGCACACATCGACCTGTACGACTGGAACGAGAAAGTGCCTGAATGGAATGACGAGGGTACGATGACCAACGAAGAGAAGGTCCTCATCACACAAAGCGTCAAGGAAGTCAACCAGATCATGGCCAACTATGTGGGCATAGTACGCAGCGACCTTCGCCTGCATCGTGCCTGGGACCGTCTGGATATGTTGTATGAAGAGACGGAGCGTCTGTTCAAGCGTGTGAAGGCTTCTCGTGACATCTGCGAGCTGCGTAACATGATTAACGTGGGCTACCTGATTACCCGCTGGGCGTTGGAGCGCAAGGAGTGCCGTGGTCTGCACTTCACGACAGACTATCCCCTGCATGCGTATGATAAGAAGTGATAAGTGTTAAGTGATAAGAGAAGGAGTTAAGAGATTAACTCCTTTTTTTATCGGGTTAGGGAGAACTTCAAAGAGAGGCCGAAGTCGCGGGTGGTCGTCGGGTACGAGCTACTGGAGAGCAGAGGAGTATTGGTCTGGCGATCGTAGTAGAACGACATGGTCAGAAGGCGGGACAGGGTATAGTCTGCCATGAAGGAGATCTTCAAGGCGGAATTTCCACTGCTGGCAGAAGAGCTGCGTGAGGCAATATCACGGGTGATGGCAGCCTGGCTGCGCAGCGAGAAGTCGAGGCGCAGATTGAGGTCGTGGTTGATGCCACTCTTCCTGTTGTTTTGTGAACTCTGTTCGCTCTGACTGTTCTGAGCTTTCTTGCCACCTTGTGCTTTCTTAATCTTACGGGTAGCGCCACTCGAGAAGAGACGGAAATCACTAATCTTATAACCCAAACCGATTACCCAGTCGTTGGAACGTCCCTCATTGATCTGCACGCTGGTAGTAGAGAGGCTGAGGGTTCGTGTCTTGCGATACTCGGCCTTGACGGTGAGGTTGTTGAGGAAGGTCACGTCAATACCCAGCAGGGGAGCGAAGGACTCATTGATAGTGACGGTAGGCACACTCCATCCCAGCATGGAGGTTGCATTGGAACCACTAGTATAAGAACCCACAGCATAGATGGACTTGTAGGAATGGTTGACGTTGACGGACTTGAAATGCTCGCTGAACCAGTGAAGCTTAGAGAGTCCTGAGTAGCGGACCGTCCAGTTGGGCAACAGACGCGTCAATGCGGGGAAGAAGTCGAGGGAGCCACCGCCACTGCCCGTATAGGTATTGAGGAAGGCCGGAATCATCACCGCTGCCGAATACTGGTCGACGGCCTTTCCATAATGCTCCGCTGCCTTTGCCTGATATTCCGGCAGAGCGTTGCAGAATTTCTCGAAGACCTTGGAGGGATAGCCGTTATTGGCATCGCCCATGGACTCGAGGGATGACGACAGAGAGATGGTAGTCATGGTAAACGTACCACTCTGCGTTGTTGGCATTCCCTCGTAGCGATACTGGATGGAGCGGGCTCGTGACTCTGTACGCGAAGCATTGAGATCAATCTTCAAGTCGCGAACAGGTTCCAACGTGGCACGCAGCTGCAGGTCGTTAGTCATATTTGTAGCAGCAGGAGTGGAGAGACTGTCGTTGAGCCAGCCGTTGTCGTGGGCTTTCTGAATATACGAGTCGTCTATCAGTCCGAAGGCAAACCCCAGACCTGGCGACATGACGTTACCTGTGCGCTGTCCGAAGATGTCGCCTATGTTTGGCATGAAACCTGGCAGCGACATGGCATACTGGTTTCGATAGGAGATGCCTATGGAGCGTACCATCATCAGGAAGCGCGCCACAGACTGTGCTGGCTTGTACCACCTCTGGTTTTCCGTAGGAGGTTTGGTAGTAACCGTTAGCTTGACTTTAACAGAGTCGCGGTTTTTGACAAGTATCTTATTTTGGTCTATTACCTTATATTTAATAGGATAGGCCTTACCCTCGGAGGTCTTGGCACTGACGATGAGACGCTTCGACTTCTTGTTATGGGTGACGGTCAGCATACTGTCAGGCAGCAGCGTCAGCTCAGTCTCGTAGGAGTTCTTATTCTTTGGGAGCGCTTTCTCTTCCTTGGTAGGAGAAGTGTCTCCGGGAGCAGTCTTAGAAGTCTTAGAGGTCTTCGTTGTCTTAGTGGTCTTAGTTGTCTTCTTAGGCTGCGGTTTGGAGACGGCCTTCTTAAAGCGCTCGTTTGCCTTCTTGAGGAAGGGGAAGTGGTTGTAAAGCGTCTCCATATTCAGATTGCCATTGACGGTCAGCTGACGATTGTTGGAGATGGTATTACCCAGGTTGGTGCCATCCTCAAGCTGTGTGCCTCGTACCCAGTTATAGGTGGCCGTATAGTTGGCATCGGCATTAAGCCAGTCGAGGATAGGCAGTTTGTTGAGTGGCAGCTGGTAGGAAGCCGTGAAGTTCTGGCGATAGTTAAGTGGAGAGCCTAAATGCTTGATGCTGTGCCATACTGAGTCCTTCCATGCCGTGTAGCGGTCAGGATAGAGGTCCTTATTGATGGGACGGTTCTGCGGGTCGTTAGGCTCTACTATCTCTGCCTGTGTTCCCGACTGGAAATTCATGTGCAGATTCTTGGTAAGGTCCCAACGCAGGGTAAAGTCACGCGTCCACAAGAACTGCGAGCTCCACGTAGGATCGACCTTCGCACCACTCAGGTTATCCATGTCGCGCTCCTGGAGCTCATAGTAGCTGCGATGAATCTCTGAGTTGAAGGCGACACTCTGAGGCAGGTAGTTCAGTCCGAAGGCTTTAGGCAACTGCATCCACTTCGACTTGGACTTCGATTTCTTGAAAGGCTCCCACGCCTTATAGACTGGCGTGTAGGAATAGTTCAGCGAGCCTCGCCAGTCGATGTCCTTCTCGTATACCGTGGTCTCGCCGACCTTCTGGGTATGCCTGTGGCTATAGGAGAAGGAGAAGTTGGCAGGGTCATAGGGCATGGGATGTCGCTTGGTCTTGATGCCAAAGCGCACATTGGAGAGCGAGAAGTTCGTCGTAGTGGTCTTCGTAACGGCAATAGACTCTATGCTGTCGCGCTCATGCTGGTCTATTGCTGACTCCAGGGCGTCGTCCAGCTCCATATCCGTATCCAGAGGATTGTACTTGGGTCGTGACTCTTCCTTGGTGACAGAGTAATAGATAGGTGCCGTAACCTTCATTTTGTCAGGGAAGAACTTACCCAACTCGAAATTAGTCGTCAGCGAATAGGTCTTGTAGGTGTCGGTGGTTCGTTGGGAAACACCTTCCTCCAATCCACCAAAGCCCTCAGTAACGACCTTACCCATGAGGTTGACGGTACCCACGTCGGAAAGTTGGACATTCAGGTTTCCGGATGCAGCCCAACCACCCTTGTTGACGACCTCCTGCAGACGCAGCTCATTGACCCACACCTCGCCAGAGCGCAACGAGCCTGACAGGTTACGCACACCAATCATCATGGTCTTAACCTCGCCCAGCGAAGGATTACCCATTATCGATATGCGGTTGTTGGCATTGTCGGGGTCGTACTCGGAATACTCCATCGTATAGCTGGCTGTTCCTGTGGCACGTGCCTTGTTGCGTGCCTTCTTCAGCTGGGTAAACAGCGACAGGTCGATGTCAAGCATGTTCTCCTTAGGCCATACGGCACGGCAGTCGTCAAGATTATACTTGTTATAATCGTTACGGTCCGGCGTAAGCTTCAGGGGGATGAGATACTCATAGTAGTTGTTGCGGTAGTCGCTGCCCAGACGCACAAAGACCGCCAGCTGGTCGTCAGCCAGCGACGTGTCGTCGATGAGGTGGTTGGCGTGGACGAACATCTGTAGATGCTTGTAGCGCCGCAGGTCGAGGGTGGTGTTGCGATAGACCGCCTTCGACTCTCCTTGCGACAGGTTCTTGACAATCATGGACAGCGCCTGCTCGTTGGCCTCCGTCAACTGGGGCTGCGAAGGGTCTGTCACACGTGAGATGCCGGGAGGCACCACGTAGTTGACCGGACGCTTGTCGTTGTTCTCCTCGATATTAACCGCACTGACCGCCACCGTTCCACTATTGCTGCTGCCCGTCAGCTGCTGGTCGTAGACACGCCACTCTCCGCGCACTAATTCAAGGCTGCCGAAACGCAACACAATAGGCTTGCGGAACTGTGTGAGGAACATACGCATGAAGCGGATGCTGGTGAAATCGCTGATGCCTCCCACACGGTCATCATACTGTGACAGGGGTATACGGAACTGATACCACTTGACAGCCTCTTTGTTGCCATTGCGCAACGATGCCGTATACTCGCGGACATCGGTAATATAGTTGCGTCCCAGCTGCAGGTCCTCGGGACGGATGCTGACCCTGTACTGGTAGTAGCGCTCATACTCGTTCAGCGTATAGTCCTGGTTGATGTCCTCGACATCAGGATAGGTCTTATACGACGTGTCGTAACCCTCCGTCTGCTGGTCGGAGTCCGGCGAGTTGCCCTGAGGCATGTTGATGCGCTTGTAACGCTCCAGGATACTGGCGCGACGATCATCCAGGTCGCTGCCTCGGAAGTAGTGATAGTTGTCGTTGGCAGGGTCCTGGTTCCATGCTGCCCGCACACTGTCGTTGACGGTGACACTGCCCAGGAAGTCGGCATAGGCAGGAAAGCCACGTTCCTGCTCGTCATTCAGGCCGTTCAAGCCCACATCCTGCAGGGCACGCGACCCACTGGTGGTGGCGAAGGCATAGGTCTGGGTAGCCTGTACGGGGATGCGGCCCCATTGTGACGTGGTGAACGAAGAGCTTCCGTCGACAGGCATGCCACTCTCGTAGAACTTCTTGTCGTCATGGAGGATGTCCTCGCTGACCTCGCCCAAGTTAATGTAGAGGTCGCCGCCATAGTCGGCGGCATCCTGCTGGCCGGCAGTGTAGATAAACGGGTCGAGCAGCCAGAACTCGATATACTCGACATTGGCCGTCTCGAAATCATTAGTGTCCAGCTTGCGCATCATGCCTCCCCACCGCTGCTGGGGAAGCTTCAGCGTGCCATCCATATTCACGTCGGTAGTCAGGTTGTAAGGGCCGCGCTCCTGCGGATAGTAGGCCAGGTTGAGGATGGGCAGCGTCGAGGTGGCGCCACTATAGGTGGACTGCTGGCGATTGGGATAGAGCTCGCTGACATAGACGGCACGCACATAGTGGTTCGACAGCTGGTCAAGGTCGCTCTTGATATGATTAGGTGTCAGACTGCTGGAACGATAGGTAAACAGCGGGTCGATGTTATACCATGCCAGCAGGGCACGGTTGTAGCCGCTGCTGACGGAGTCCTTGTCTGCATGTTCCGGGAACAAGGTAGGCACGCTGGAGATAGTCCAGGACTTTGGCTCCGACACGTCGATGCCATTCTTGGCATTCTCGAAGTCGTCAATATACGAGGCATTATCCTGCGTACCACTTGCCGTACCTGCTATCAGATGAGCGAACTCACCCGTAAAGGATATTTGCGAGGGCTGGGTACAATGCAGCAGAGGTATCTTGTCGAGCATACGCGTCAGCCACTGACTCTCTGTCTTCCAGTTGATATTCACACCCCACAGGGTATTCTTCAGAGGCTCAGAACCCATGGTCACCTTCGAGGTCAGGGCCTGCTCACTCAGATGTTGCAGCGTACCACCAATCTGGAAATTCTTCGTGAAATCATACTCCCAGTTCAAGCCTACCATCGTCTTGCGCTGCATGCTGTATTCCGTATTCGACTCCAACGACACATTGATGGAGGTACCGGCATCGATGATGCTCTGATTCAGGATGGTGACCTCGCCAGCGGAGTAGTCGACAGAGTAGTCGGAGCCTTCCGTCAACACGACACCTCCTGCAGTCACCACCACTGAGCCCTGAGGCACATTATAAGCACCCAGGGAGATGACGTTGGCTGATGTTCCCTTGAACTGACCCATCAACAGGTACTTGTCCTTGTTTGTCATCTGACGGGCTGCAGTACGGGTGGTGTCGTACAACTCATGGAAGGAGTACTTCTCGATGAGCTCCTTACTCAGACCTTTTGATCTCAGGAATTCTTCCAGCGTAGCACCAAAAGGCTCAGCAGAAGGGAAGAACACACGTCCATTGGAGACCGTATAGCCCTCAACAAAGTCGAAGTAGCCATTAGGATGGGCGTTGTTGTTATTGTCCAGGCGGTCGCAGCCCAAGCCACGCAACAGGGTGACATCCTTCACGTCAGGAACGTAGGTCAGGTAGACGCCTGCCGTATCACTCTTATATTTGATGTCGAGACGGAACTTGGTCTTCTCAACGTTAGAGGCCAGATAGTAGACATTCTTCATCATCAGGGGCCAGTTAGGCTGCTGAGGATTGTTGGAGGTATTCTTCAACGCCTTGACATAGAGAGCCTCGCCGGCATTGGTATGGTCTGCCGCAAACTCACCCACCTGATAGGTCACTCCTCCGTTGGTATATTCGTAGGCCACAGCCAACACCTGGTCAGTCTGCAGGGCAGTCTTCAGCGAGATGTAGCCGAGGGCTGGATTCAACGTATACTCCGACGATGTCAGCAATCTTGCCGCAGACAGCTTCTCGTAGTCAGTACCACCCGTCATGATGCCATCCAGCGCAGCAGAGGCGTTGTCGATGTTACGCGCTGCGGAGGGCATATTGGCATAGACGGAGCCTACGCTATTCTGAGGCAAGGCCGAGTTGCCTTTCATACCCTTGCCAAGACTCTCGCCCAACTCTGCCAAAGCTATCAGGTTACGGGTATTTGAAGTGGTTCCAGTCTTATTGGTAACCCATACCTCTATGCGAGTGATGTTGATGCCTGTACTGACAACGGGCAGGGTCCTCATATAGGCGTCGTAGTGCTCACGGAAATACTTGGAGAGGAAAAAATGGCGATTCTCCTCGTAATTGGCCACATCGAGCTCAAAGGGAGTCAGCTGCGTACCACCTTTTGACGAGACGCTCTTGGTAGTCGAGTTCTTCTGCGAGAAGACGGTCTGTAACTTCAGCTTGCCAAACTGCATGTCAGTACGCACACCAAACAGGCTGGATGCTCCCTTCACCAATGAGTTGTTGGAAGGGAAGGTGACGTTACCAGCCTCAACCAGTTTGATAATCTCGTCTTCCTTACCCTCATAGCGCAGCTTCAGGTTTTTGGTATCGAAGTCGAAGGTGGCATCGGTATTATAATTCAATGACATGTTCACCTTGTCGCCCACCTTACCTGTCACATTCAGGTTAATCTTCTCGTCAAAGTCGACGGCAGTAGTCTTGCGATTACGCTCAGGCAACGAAGGGTTGTCGATGTTCTTCAGCGTGGCACCCAGCTTCAGCTCAGCAGTACCCTGCGTCTTGATGCGCACACCACCAGGACCAAAGATTTTCTCCGCAGGTCCCAGGTCGAAATGCATATCCGTGAAGTCGAACTTCTCCTTGCCCTTCTGTGCCACATTCTCCGCATCCTTCTTGCGGAAGAACTGTTCACGCTCCCTACGCTCACTCCACTGGCGATACTCCTCTGGCGACATCAGCACAGGGGTGTTCAGATAGGAGTCACCCATCTTGGAGCCTATCTTATAGACATTCAGCGAGTCGTCGTACTCCACCTGCTGCTTGATATTCTCAGGGAAGTGCAGGTCAAGAGCTGACGAGTCGAGGTCAGCCACCTCGATAGGCGATGTCTTCTGAATCTTCCAACGGGCATGCAGCAGGGAGTCAGGAATGGTGTCGTCCTCTATCTCCAACACAGGCTGGGCCCTAGGCACAGGCTTTCGCTGTGTCTTGTCGTCTTGTGGAGGCATGGCCAAAGCCGTGATGCTCAGCAAGACTAATGCCGTGTAGAGGACGCGTTTCAAAGAGTCTTACTTTATCTGTTTCAATGCCAGCTTAACCACCTGTTCTACAGGCAGGTCAGGTTGCTCTCTGAGGATGGCCAGCACCACCTTTTGCGTAGGAGCAGGTGCGAAGCCCAACATGGTCAGCGCGCTGACAGCCTCATCCTTAACAGCTGTGTTGACAGGTGTCGCCACCGTGCCACCAGCAGGAATCTCGTCAGCTATACCCAGAGCGACAATCTTATCCCTCAGGTCGACGATGATGCGCTGAGCTGTCATCTTGCCAATGCCCTTGATACCCTTGATAAGCCGTTCGTCGCCTCGCGAAATAGCGTTGCACAACTCGGCAACACTCATGGACGAGAGCATCATACGTGCCGTATTGGGACCTACTCCGCTGACTGAAATCAACAACTCAAACATCTCGCGTTCCTTCTTGCTGACAAAGCCATACAGCACGTGAGCATCCTCACGAATGGACTCAAAGACGTACAACTTGACATCCTTTTTGCCCTGAATGGCCGAGTAGGTAGTCAACGAAATGTTCAGACCATAACCCACACCTGCGGCCTCTACCGTAGCTAATGCTGGGGTAAGCTCAGCAAGCTCGCCCTTAATGTACTCTATCATACCTTCTTTTTATAATAATGTATTAATACATCTAATTAAACGATTTTCTCTTACTTTTTATTGTATCGAGGGAACAAAAGATGATGAATCGTAGCAATTTGTAGGTATAATGCAATTTTTTCTGTCATTTCGTTACGTTTTTCAAGAAAAAGATGTAATTTTGCAGCCAAAAAGAATAAATAACCAACAAAAGACATAACACTTATGAAGAAAATCAGAGCAGCCGTAGTAGGTTACGGCAACATTGGAAAGTACACCATCCAGGCTCTGGAAGCCGCTCCCGACTTCGAGATTGCTGGTGTGGTACGTAGAAACGGGGCTGCCGACAAGCCTGCAGAGCTGGCACCCTACGAGGTTGTGAAGGATATCAAGGAACTGAAGGATGTCGATGTGGCCATCCTGGCTACCCCTACCCGTTCCTGCGAGGAGTATGCCAAGCAGATACTTCCCCTGGGTATCAATACTGTAGACTCTTTCGATATCCACACCAACATCCGTGGCTATCGTGAGCGCCTGATGGAGATCAATAAGAAGACGGGTACTGTCAGCGTCATTGCTGCCGGTTGGGATCCAGGCAGCGACAGCATTGTGCGCACCCTGATGCAGAGCCTCGCCCCCAAGGGTCTGAGCTACACCAACTTCGGTCCTGGCATGTCGATGGGTCACAGCGTCTGCGTACGTTCCAAGGCAGGAGTCAAGAATGCCCTCTCAATGACCATCCCCTTGGGTGAGGGCATCCATCGCCGCATGGTATATGTAGAGTTGGAAGACGGTTTCACCCTTGAGCAGGTGACCAAGGACATCAAGGCTGACCCCTACTTCGCCAACGACGAGACACACGTCTTCCAGGTTGAGAGCGTGGACGACGTACGCGATATGGGTCATGGTGTGAACCTCGTCCGCAAGGGCGTCAGCGGCCAAACCCAGAACCAGCGCCTGGAGTTTAACATGCAGATTAACAACCCTGCCCTGACAGGTCAGGTACTGGTGAACGTGGCTCGCGCCTCCATGCGCCTGCAGCCTGCATGTTACACGATGATTGAGATACCTGTCATTGACATGCTCTCTGGCGATCGCGCAGACCTCATAGAGCACTTAGTATAAAGGTATAGGTAGCTGAAAAGGAATCGTATTACGACTGAAGGGCCTTCACATTACGACTGAGCACCCTTCAGTCGTAATACGATTTTTTATCAGAGCTTTTTGGGTGTGGTACACTCGTGTACCAGATAGACAATGCTCATATAGGGAATACCCGTATTGGACTCAAGGCCAATCTCGCAGGTTCGGCTATTGCTGTAGCCCACCTCAATGCCGTACTTCTCTATCTGAGGACGCAACTTGCGCAAGCCATACTGGTTCAACTCAGGGAAGGTGAAGCCTCTGTCGCCAGCAAAACCGCAGCACCCCACGCCTTCAGGCAGATAGACATTGTTCGAGCACATCTTGGCCAATGCGATGAGGTCCTTGTCAACACCCATCTCACGGGTAGAGCACGTCAGGTGCAGGGCTATGTGACGATCGATGGGATGGAAGTCGAGGCGATCCACAAGGTACTTCATGATGAACTCAGCAGGCTCGTAGAGCTTCATCTTCGACATCACGCGACGCATACGGTGCAGACAAGGACTCTGGGCGCAGAGCACAGGATACTTGCCCTCCTCTGATGCCTTCCACAGGGCCTGCTCCAATTCAGCACTCTTACGGTCGGCAATGTCAAGCATGCCCTTTGACTCCCAAATCTGACCACAGCACATACGCTCCATGCCTTCAGGGAAGATGACCTCGTAGCCAGCCTTCGTCATCAGCTGGATGACCTCATCCACCAGGTCGTGAATCTTGCCACCATGCTTTGACTGACCCATGGTCTGGTTGATACAGCTGGGGAAATAGACCACCTTTAGCGGGTTATCTGTTTTTGCCTTCCGGCCATTAGCTTGGGATAAAGACTTGTCGATGATGAATTGTGTGAGGTCGGACTTCTTGGGCTGGCGTTTCTTCTTGGGCATAGCCGTCGTCCACAAGGGCAGTCCCATCTTGTTCATGCCTCGGGCTATTCCCGTCATCATGGTTGGGCCAAGGGTGACATGTCCCAGATGTGCCACATCGAGTACGACGCGCAGGCCTGACTTGATGCCTGCCATGTGGTTCGCAGCGAACTCGCCCACCTGATAGCCCAGCTTGTTGTTGTTCATGTCCATCTGGCGAATCAGGTGTGTCAGCTCGCCCGTATTGATCTTCATGGGGCACGAAGTTGAGCAAAGACCGTCAGTAGCACACGTCTGGTCGCCATAGTACTTGTACTGTTTCTTCAGCGTAGCCACACGCTCCGGGTTCTGACCGGTAGCTTCCAGTTCGCGAATCTCGCGCTGAACGGCGATACGCATTCTGGACGACAGCGTCAATCCACACGACATACAGTTGACCTCACAGAAGCCACACTCGATACACTTGTTGGCGCGCTTCACCTGGGCGATGGTTTCCTTGGCTGTCGACTTGGCTGAATCCATCAGATACTTACCTCCGTCAGGCACGCTGTCGAAGTCGAAATCGAGCACAGGCAGGGGTTTCAGGCACTTGATGAAACATTCCGGGTCGTCATTGAAGATAACACCCTGGTTCAGCAATCCCTCAGGATCGAAGATAGCCTTCAGCTCCTTCATCACCTCATAGGCCTTCTCGCCCCATTCGTACTTTACAAAAGGAGCCATGTTGCGACCTGTGCCATGCTCAGCCTTCAGCGAACCGTCGTACTCCTCGACGACAAGCTTAGCCACGTCGCGCATCATGTCGGCATAGCGCTTAACCTCGCTGTCGCTCTTGAAGCTCTGGTTCAGGATGAAGTGGTAGTTACCCTCGAAGGCGTGGCCATAGATGCAGGCGTCGTCATAGCCATGATCGGCAATGAGCTTCTGCAGTTTGACAGTAGCCTCTGGCAGGCTCTCGATGGGGAAAGCCACATCCTCAATCAAGCAGGAGGTACCTACAGGGCGTGTACCACCCACAGAGGGGAAGATGCCCGAACGGATGGCCCAATACTTGCCATAGACCTTGGGGTCTTCCGTAAACTCTGCCGGGATATAGAGGCTGAACTGTCCGAGGCACTCCTGGATACGACTGATTTTCTCCAACAGTTGCTCATGGGTCACGGCCTTGGTCTCTGTAAGGATAGCAGTCAGGTTATGGTAGTCGCCAGGTTGTACCCCGGCTATCTTGCCTGCATCCACATCTTTCTGATATTGCTGGTAGACAGGGTCGTCGACAGAGCTCAGCGACTTGTAATCCAGCATCTCAGCGCTCTTGACCACCAGGTTCTCTGCGCTCATCTTCAGGTCGTCCTCGCCAGCTTTCAGCTTCTTCATGGCCACCACAGCCTCACAACTCTCCTTCATCGAGAGGAAGTAGACCATAGCCGAGGCCTTAAAGGGATAGTCATGCAGCGTCCGCATGGTGACCTCCGAGAGGAAAGCCAGCGTACCTTCCGAGCCCACCATCGAGTGCGCCATGATTTCAAACGGATCGTCATAGGCCACCAATGGGCGCAGGTTCAGACCTGTCACATTCTTGATGCTGTACTTCTTCTGGATGCGCTCCACCAGCTCCTTGTCAGCCCTCACGCGGTCGCGCAGGTCCTCTATTTTCTTAATGAAATCTGCATGCGTCCTGCGGAACTCCTCCTTACTCTTCTCATTGCCCGTATCGACTATTGTACCATCTGTCAGCACCAGACGGGCACTAACCATCATACGGTCGCTGTTGGCATGGACACCACAGTTCATGCCCGAGGCGTTGTTACACACAATGCCTCCCACCATAGCGCTACCGATGCTGGCAGGATCGGGTGGGAAGACACGCCCGTAAGGCTTCAGAATCTCATTCACCCTGGCACCAACAATACCGGGTTGCAGGCGAATGGTCTCCTGCCCTTCACCTACCTCATACTTTTCCCAGTGCTTGCCAGCCACAATGAGCACAGTGTTGCTCAGACTCTGGCCCGACAGGGAAGTGCCTGCAGCCCTGAAGGTATATGGCATTTGATACTTTTGGCACATCCGAACAATAAGTGCCAATTCTTCTTCGTTATCACTACGGACAACAACTTCGGGGATTTCACGATAGAAACTAGCATCAGTACCCCAGCCTAGTCTTCTCAGCTCGTCGGTGTAAATTCTGTCCGAAGACACAAACTGCTTAATGTCATTAATAAAGGATATAGTATTCATAGACGTAAAGATTTTGACGCAAAGATACAAAAAAATTATCAATTCTATTACTTTTTTTACGAAAAACTTTGAAAATTCGCTGATAATTCGTATATTTGCACCAAACAAACAACATTATTTACCTACTTAAAACTAAAAACCCTATGTCAGCATTAGTATCTGTAATTCCTATTCTGCTGCTCATTGTCCTCATGATGGGCTTCAAAGTGTCTGGGTATAAGAGTGCTATCGTCACCCTTATCGTAACTATCATCCTAGCCTTGTTCGCTGCTCCAGCCATGGGCATTGTGCCCGAGAAGTATGCCGAGGCTTCCATCTACGGCATTACGCTGTGGTCAGTCATTGAGGGATTCCTTAAGGCTTGCTTCCCGATTATCCTTATTATTATCTGTGCCATCTTCAGCTACAACATCCTTTGCGAGACGAAGGAGATAGAGACCATCAAGACGCAGTTTATACAGATGACCTCAGACAAGGGTCTGCTGGTACTGTTGCTGACCTGGGGACTAGGTGGTGTGCTCGAAGGTATGGCTGGATTCGGAACAGCTGTGGCCATTCCTGCAGCCATCCTCATCGGACTCGGTTTCAAGCCCATGTTCTCTGCTGTCATCTGTCTGGTGGCCAATACAGTTGCCGTAGGCTTCGGTGCTGTAGGTCTGCCTGCCACGACACTTGCCAATCAGGTTGCAGCCAGTGGTGTCGCTACTCCCGAGGAGCTGTGCGAGGTGGCTACCTTTATTATATTACAGCTATCGCTGATGTTCTACATCACGCCGTTCCTCATCCTTATGATGACCGATCGCACTAAGTTCATCAAGAACATCACTATCGCCTTGTTCGTTGGAACATTCTCCATCGTCGTACAGTTCTGCTGTGCACACTTCATTGGCCCTGAGACACCTGCCATCCTCGGCTCTGTAGCAGCCATCTGCGCCATGCTGATATATAATAAGTTGTTCATTCGCGACGAGAATCCTGCAGATGAGGTTCAGATTGAGAAGAAGCAGTTCGGCACAGTCAAGACGCTGAAGGCGTGGAGTGTGTACGGTCTGATTATTTTCTTCATCCTCATCTCGAGCAAGATTGTCCCCCCCATCAACGAGCTGCTGAACAACACGCTGGTGACGAAGTTCGAACTGCCAGTCATTGGCAATACCTTTAAGTTCGGCTGGCTGTCGAATGCCGGTCTGATGATTTTCCTGGGCGCGATGATTGGTGGATTAATTCAAGGTATGTCCTTTGGCGGTCTGATGAAGCTGCTTGCCAAGACTACCATCAACTTGCAGAAGACAGTAGTCACCATTTGCTGTCTGGTGGCTATGGCTATGCTGATGAACAATACGGGTATGACCAACGACATTGCCAAGGGGCTAGTCCTCCTGACTGGTTCTGCCTTCCCGTTCTTTGCTCCGCTCATTGGTTCTATTGGAACCTTCGTAACGGGTTCGGCCACAAATGCCAATATTCTTTTTGGAAAGCTGCAAGCTACTGCCGCCAGCGACCTCGGCCTTATTAACCAGAGTACCTTCTTCGGTGTCAGCGGAAATGAGACCAACTGGCTTGCTGCAGCCAACTGTGCCGGTTCTGAGGGTGGTAAGCTGCTCTCGCCACAGTCTATCGCTATCGCTACTGCAGCCTGCGACATGGAAGGCCAAGATGGTGATATTATGCGTAAGACCATGCCATTCGCCATATTCTGGATCCTGATGAATGGTCTGATGGTATTCCTGGGTCTGCATGTTATTTAATGCACAATTCACAATGCTCAATGCCTAATAATAAACAAATACTATTATGAAGATAGGACTATTTATTCCCTGCTATGTGGATGCCGTCTATCCTGAGGTAGGTGTGGCAACATACAAGCTGCTGAAGCACCTGGGACTCGACGTGACTTATCCTGAGAAGCAGACCTGCTGCGGACAGCCTATGGCCAACGCAGGCTTCGAGAAACAAGCCATTCCTCTGGCAGAAAAGCTCGAAGAGAAGTTCAAGGGATTCGACTATATAGTTGCTCCCAGCGTCAGCTGTACGGCCTTTATTAAACTCAACTATTCACGTCTGCTAAACCATGAGTGCGAGACGGCTAAGAAGTGCATGGACGTGGTAGAATTCCTTCATGATGTCGTGAAGGTTGACCGTCGCCTGGGAACTTTCCCCCATAAGGTCAGCCTGCATAACTCTTGTCATGGTGTTCGCGAGCTGGGGCTCTCCAGCCCCTCTGAGCACCACGAGGCGAAGTTCAACAAGATTAAGGACCTCCTGCGGTTGGTTGACGGCATCGATGTCGTAGAGCCTGAGCGCCCCGATGAGTGCTGTGGTTTCGGAGGTATGTTCTCTGTCGAAGAGACTGCAGTCTCTGCACAGATGGGTATTGACAAGGTGGAGCGCCACATGCAGACTGGCGCAGAATACATCACTGGTCCTGACTGCTCATGTCTGATGCACATGGCTGGCGTTGCCAAGAAACAAGGCAAGAAGATCCAGTTCAAGCATGTGGTTGAGATTTTGGCCGCTGGCCTTTAAACATAAAAAGGTAATAATTAAAAGGTAAAGTTATGAGTACACAACATAGCAAAGCAGCCAAGCAGTTCTTAAAGAACCAACAATATGCCCACTGGCATGACGCCACTTTCTGGGCTGTGCGTTCCAAGCGCGACAACATGGCTTATGGACTGGACGAATGGGAACAGTTGCGTGAGAAGGCCTCAGCCATCAAGCGTCATACCATTACCCACCTGGACGAGTACCTCGACCAGTTTGCCACTAATGCTGAGAAGAACGGCGTAGAGGTACATTGGGCAAAGGATGCCGAGGAGTTCAACGAGATAGTCTATGGCATCTTGAAGAACCATAACGTGAAGAAGATGGTGAAATCGAAGTCGATGCTCACCGAAGAGTGTGAGATGAATCCCTACCTGGAGTCGAAAGGCATCGAGGTGGTGGAAACCGACCTGGGCGAGCGCATCATCCAGCTGAAGGGTCAGAAGCCCTCGCATATCGTGATGCCTGCCATTCACCTAAACCATGATGATGTGGGAGAGTTGTTTGAAGAGAAGGGTATCTCCAACGAAAAAGGCAACCACGACCCCACGTACCTTACTTATAGAGCACGCCTCAGCTTGCGCAACGAGTTCCTGACAGCTGACGCAGGAATGACGGGTGGCAACTTCGGTATCGCTGAGACAGGCGACATTGTAGTATGCACCAACGAGGGCAATGCCGATATGTCAACCTCATGTCCTAAGCTTCACATCGCTGCCATCGGACTGGAGAAGATTATCCCTAACTACGAGTGTCTGGCCGTTTTCCAGCGCATGCTGTGTCGAGCCGGCACAGGACAGCCCACGACGACATACACCTCTCACTTCCGTAAGGCGCGTCCCACAGCCCACCACATGCACATCATCCTGGTGGATAACGGACGTTCGGAGTGGATCGGCAACCCAGAGCATTGGGAGTCGCTGAAGTGTATCCGCTGTGGCTCGTGCATGAACACCTGTCCAGTCTATCGCCGCTCTGGTGGCTACTCGTACAGCTACTTCATCCCTGGACCCATTGGCATCAACCTCGGCATGTTGCGCAACCCGCAAGCTCACTCGGGAAATGTCAGTGCATGCACGCTCTGTAACTCATGCCAGACAGTATGTCCTGCCAAGGTGAACCTAGGCGACCAGATCTATCTGTGGCGCCAGCAACTCGACTCGTTGGGCACTGCCAATCCCGAGAAGAAGCTGATGTGTAGGGCTATGGGGCTGCTTTATGGCTCGCCAGGTCTTTACAATTTCGGTACCGGCATGGCGCATTGGGCTAACCTCATCCCCTCGCCTCTGATGAACTCCGGCCTCAACCCATGGGCAGAAGGTCACGACATGTTCAAGTTCCCCAAGAAACCATTCCACGAATTGATTAAGGAGATAGAAAAATGAGTAGCAAAGAAGATATACTGAAGAAATACAGGGCCAATATCCAACAGAAGTTCGATATGCCCGACCTGAGCGATATCAAAGCCATCACCTACCCTGACCCGCTGTTGCAGTTCATGAACATGGTGAAGAGCGTAGGCGGCAATGCCATCGAGGTCGACAAGGGAGCAGACATCAACCAGCTCATCAAGGACCTCTATCCTGATGCCAAGGAGATAGCATCGAACCTGCCTGAGATTACCATTGCGACACGCAACCCAGACGAGGTAGGTCGTGCCCGCGACCTCAACGGAACCGATGTAGGCGTTATTCGTGGCATGTTCGGCGTGGCAGAGAACGGCTGTGTGTGGATTCCCCAGCAGATGAAGGAGAAAGCCGTATGCTTTATCAGCGAGAACCTCATCATCCTGCTGCCGAAGTCGCAGATTGTCAACAACATGCACGAAGCCTACCGCCGTCTGTATACCCGAGACCCTAAGAGTGGTCTGGACTTGTTCGACGAGTATGGCTATGGCACTTTCATCAGCGGTCCCTCCAAGACGGCAGACATTGCACAGGTGCTAGTCATGGGAGCCCAGGCAGCCCGCAGCGCTACCATCCTGTTGCTGCCAGAGTAAGGACAAGGACTAAGAACAGTCAATCCTTGTTGGCTAAAAACCTGCTGGGAATAAAGGAGAATGCTACATATGTAAACATTCCTATGATAATGCCATCCGTGATGCTTCCGCTGACGGGCATCAGCAGGATGGTGAGGAAGGCTGGTAGTGTCTCTGCCGGCTTCGAGAGGTTGATGTAGCGCACAGAGCTGAAAAGATAGAAACCAGCAATTACCATCACCGGAGCTGTAGCGGCAGCAGGAATGGCCAGGAATAGCGGCGAGAGGAAAAGACTAGCCAGGAAACATAGTGCGATGACGAGGGCAGAAAGCCCCGTGCGACCTCCTTCGGCTACCCCGCTGGCACTCTCCACATAGGTGGTAACGGTGCTGCAACCCAAGCAGGCTCCAGCGACAGTACCTAATGCGTCGCTAAGCATAATGTTGCGCATATTGGGTATTCGCCCATTCTTTCGGATAAGACCTGACTTGGCCATCAGACCTACCACGGAGCCTAGCGTGTCGAACACATCGAAAAACAGCATGGTAAGTACGCACACCCACAGATCAGGAGAGAGCAACTCATCCCAGGAGAACTGGCAGAAAAGAGGAGCAGGCGATACCGGGGTACTCAGCAAACGGTCAGGCATCGTAGTTACGCCAAAGGGTATGCCGACAAGCGTAATAACGAGAATACTCAGCAGCAATCCTCCCCGCACTCGCATCACGGTGAGGAAGCCCGCCATCAATAGTCCCACGATGAAAAGTATGGAACTGGGATTGGTCAGAGTTTCTATGTGATTGAAGATGGTACCATCAGACAGTATACCGCTATTCTTGAATCCTATCATGGATACAAAACAACCTATTCCTGCCGCCAACGCATACTTCAGTGACATGGGCATCATGTCAAAGATGATTTGACGCATATTGCTATAACACAGCAGGACGAAGAGCAGTCCTTCCAGGAAAACGGCAGTCAGCGCAAAGCGCCACGAATAGCCCAGCGATACACAGACGGTCTGCACGAAGAAGAGGTTCAGCGCCAGTCCCGGTGCCTGTCCTATGGGACGTTTGGCCAAAAAAGCCATCAGCATACAGCCAATCGTTGCTGCCAAGGCAGTAGCTGCGAAGACTGCCTCGACGGGATAACCCTGGTCGATAAGCGGAGCGAACATCACAGGGTTCAGCGCAAGTATATATGACATTGTGACAAAGGTGGTCAAGCCTGACAGCACCTCTATCTTCAGACTATTTCGTTGGGTTGAGAAACCTACTAGCGAGAACAGTTTGTCTTTCATAATGGGTTAAGTTATGGGGATGAACAAGTCGAATTTCGCACCTTCTGTATAGTCAGTATCCAAAGTCAGGGTTCCTCCCAGGTGTTCTGCCAGCAAGCGTGCGGCGGTAAGGCCGAGGCCTGCTCCCTGCGAAAAACTGTCAAGTTTGGCAAAACGCTCAAAAATATAGTTGCGTTTGTCTTTCGGGATGCCGGGACCCGTATCGCTGACTGCGAAGTGCAGCTTGCCGTCGTGGCATGCTGCCGTCAGCGTGATATGCCCTTGAGAAGTAAACTTCACCGCATTGTCAAGCAGTTTGGACAGTATATTGCAGACTGCGCGTGCATTGGTCTTTACTTTTTGTTCAGATGACATATCCGAGTGGAATTTGAGCGTAACACCTTCATGCACCAAAGGCTTGACGGAACTGATGACCTGATGGACTACCGACACAATGGGACAGTCTTCTGCAGGCAATGGCCCTGTACGACTCTCGAAGTCGGAAATAAGGATGAGGTCGTCAAGGATATTCGTCAGCTGTCTGGTGCCCTTCATGATACGTCGGCTCATGTCTGCACGCTCCTCCCAAGAAATTTCCTCATCGTCCATTGCCATAATCTGTGAGAATCCGCTGATAGCATTGAGAGGAGTACGTATCTCATGTGTCATACTACGTATGAAAGCCGTCTTGGCCTTTGATGCCGTCTCAGCCCTGTCACGCTCCACAGCTAGCTGTTTGTTCTTCGCCACCACCACATTACGTTCACGCTCCAGCTGTTGGTTCTTGATGGAGAGGCGTCGGGTCCATCGTCCGTTGAATGCCAGGAATGCCAGCAGGGCCAAGATGCCGAGTATCATTGCCACACCACCCGTCGTGAATCTCGACCTGTGCAGCAGCAGATCGTTTTCTGACTTCAACTCGTTCAACTGATATCGCTGGTTCAGGTCATCCTGCTGAGCGCGGTTGTCGGCCTGCGTCACAGAGTCATGCAGCTCTACATAAGCAAGCATATAGTCATAGGCCTCATGGTAGCGTCCCTTCTTCTCCAGAGCGGCGGCACGGTTCTTCAGTGAAGTCAGCCGCATGCTTACATCTTGATTCGCCATATTCAAAATACTGTCGATACTATCCTGCGTTGCGGCATACTCACCTTTAGCCTGCGAGCCTGCTCTGCTGCCTGTACCCTGCTGGCAACCAACAGCAAAGATGACAATAGCTGTCGCCAATAAGACACCAATAATGCGCCTATGAGTTTTCATAATGGATAAAGCATGTTAGTTCTGCTGACAAAGATACGAATAAGTCAGCAAAGAACAAAACAAATTGGCACTTTTTTTCCTTTGGGACAAAAGAAACTTCTCCAAAGGAGTTAGAGTATCCACTCGTAAGTATCGTAGCAGAGAGCGCGGCCCCCAAAGCCTTCTTTCTGGAACACTAACGTCTCGTTGAGTCCACTGCCGTCAGCATACTCCGTAGAGCGCCCGAAGTCGAAGTAGGGATAGTCCTTGTAGTCGTGGTGAATGATGCGGTCGTAGATGAGGTCGATGGCGCCAAGAGCTTTGCCTTCAGGCGTTGCCGAGCTGTACTGAGCATGGACCACCTGCTGCGTCACGTAGAGCACCACACCACCCAGTACAACGTCATCGCGTACGGCCTGATACAACACGATATTCTTGGGGAAGCGTTCGTGCAGCAGTTCTATCTCGTCGAGGGTATGCACAGGACGGACGCCATACTTCGTACCAAGGTTATCGGTCAATACACGCCAGAAGTCGGCATAGCTGTTGCTGATTTCCACCTGCAGACCCGCCCGTTCGGCACGCATAATGCCACGCCGACGCACACGTTCCCAGCGCAGATGTGCAGCAAGGAAGATGCAGGTGGAATAGTCGCGAGCCACCATGCGCGCCTTGCATTCATGGTAGAGCGCATAGAGGTCCTCCTCAGCCGACAGACGGTGATATATCCAGGGAATGGCCTTGTAGTCGACTTGGCGGAAACCCTCGGCACGCAACAGGTCGTTCATCTCGCGAAACAGCGTCATGGCCTGGGTGATCGTCAGCTTTTCACTCATCAGCAGACCTCCGTAGGTCAGTCCACGATGTGTGCACAGCACGTCACCATCAGCATGCGCAGGGAGCACAGCCAGCAACCGTCCACCAGCATAGCACATCAGCGAATAGTCGCAGAAACGGTCGCTGTGATAGTCCATGTAGTCGCGGTTGAAGAGGAACGTGCCGTTCTTCGACTGCGCCACGAACTGGTTCCATTCTGCGGCTTTGTCTGATGTGTATCGTTTTATTTCAAACATCCTACGTATTTCAGGAACTCATCGTAGTCGTAGATGTAGTCGTCCTCCTCGTAGTGCTCAGAGGCAAGCACCAAACAGACGGCACCACTGGAGAAATCGTCGAGTGTCCTCCACGTATTGACATCGATGAGCAAGCCCTGCCAGGGGTGATTCAATAGAATCGTCTGCCGTTCGCGCCCATCATCGAGCGTCACATGGAACGAGCCGCTCAGTGCAATGACAAACTGCTTCAGCCGCTTATGGGCATGACCACCACGCGACTCACCGCCAGGCACGTCGTAAACCCAATAGGCACGCTTGATATCGAACGGCACCATTGCCTGAGCCTCCGCAAACGTCAGGTTACCACGAGGGTCGGTAATCTTGGGCAGGTCTATCAGTTTTATTTCCATTGTGCGGCAGCGAATGATTTACCTTAACTTCTCGTACGGATCTGTGCCGAGCACGGTTTTGGCCAGTCGCTTGGCTTTGTCGCGCAGGGCATTGACATCGTCGCCCACCTCGCCATAGCACAGAACGACACCCATGCGGCGACCCTTGTGGGCTTCGGGCTTACCGAAGATGCGGATGCGGGTGCGGTCTTCCTTCAGCGCTTCCTCAAGGTTATAGGGCAGCAGCGAGCGGTCTACGGGTGTGTTAGCCTCAACAGGTGAGAGGATGACGGCCGAGGCTCCAGCATGCTCCAGATGGATGCCAGCAATAGGCAAGCCCATGACGGCACGGAAGTGGAGTTCGAACTCTGAGAGGTTGGTGGTGTGACCCAGCGTCACCATACCTGTATCATGCGGACGGGGAGAGAGCTCAGAGAAGATGACCTCGCCCTGCTTGGTCAGGAAGAACTCGACACCCCAGATACCAGCACCCGTCAGTGCCTTCGTCACCTTATCGGCCATATACTGTGCCTGCTTCAGAGCCTCGTCGCTGATCTGATAGGGTTGCCACGACTCACGGTAGTCACCCGACTTCTGTACATGACCTATCGGAGGACAGAACAGTGTGGGCAAGCCATGCTGCTGGGTAACGGTGAGCAGGGTGAACTCTGAGTCAAAATCGATGAACTCCTCGATGATGACCTCCTTGACATCGCCTCTTCCCTCCTCCATGGCCTCCTTGAAAGCCTGCTCGAGCTCAGCGTCATTGTGAACATAGCTCTGACCATGGCCGCTTGAGGACATCAGTGGCTTCACCACGCAGGGAAATCCGATCTCGTCAGCAGCCCGCTTGAACTCATCAAACGTCTTGGCATAGAAGTACTTTGCCGTACGCAGACCTAGTTCCTTGAAGGCCAGGTCGCGGATAGCCCGACGGTTCATGGTGTAGTTGACGGCACGAGCCGAAGGTACAACCTGAATGCCCTGCTCCTCGAACTTGAACAAGCGCTCCGTACGGATAGCCTCAATCTCAGGCACGATGATGTCGGGCTTGTGCTTGTTGACTACAGCCTCGAGGGCGTCGCCATCGAGCATAGAAAAGACTTCACGCTCGTCAGCCACCTGCATGGCTGGAGCATTGTCGTAGCGGTCGCAGGCAATGACATACTGGCCGGCACGCATGGCGGCAATCACGAACTCCTTGCCCAGTTCGCCTGAGCCCAAAAGCAATATCTTCTTCATAACGTTTATCGGTTAGCGTACATATTATCGTAATACTTCTGATAGTCGCCCGAGGTGACATTGTCCAGCCACTCCTGGTTGTCGAGGTACCAGCGGACAGTTTTCTCAATGCCCTCTTCAAACTGTAAGGACGGCTCCCAGCCCAGCTCGCGCTGCAGCTTCGACGAGTCGATGGCATAGCGCAGGTCGTGTCCGGCGCGGTCAGTCACAAAGGTGATGAGGTCCATGTCCTCGCCTTCCTTACGACCCAGCAGACGGTCGACGGTGTTGATGACCACCTTGATGATGTCGATGTTCTTCCACTCGTTAAAACCGCCTATGTTGTAGGTCTCAGAAATCTTACCCTCATGGAAGATGAGGTCTATGGCGCGGGCGTGGTCCTCGACGAACAGCCAGTCGCGCACATTCTCGCCCTTGCCATAGACCGGCAGTGGCTTGCGATGACGGATATTGTTGATAAACAGCGGTATCAGCTTCTCGGGGAACTGATACGGACCGTAGTTGTTTGAGCAGTTCGTCACGACAACAGGCATACCATAAGTATCGTGGAAGGCACGTACAAAATGGTCTGACGATGCCTTGGCTGCGCTATAGGGTGAATGGGGATTGTATTTCGTAGTCTCCAGGAAGAACTGGTCGCCATAGGCCAAGTGATGCTCTGACGACGATGCCGACGTAGTGAACGGAGGCTCGATACCCTCAGGATGCGTCAGCTCCAAGGCGCCATACACCTCGTCAGTCGAGATATGATAGAAACGCTTTCCCTCATACTTCTCAGGCAGGGACTCCCAATAAATTTTTGCGGCTTGGAGCAGCGACAGCGTACCCATCACGTTCGTCTGGGCAAAGGTGAAGGGGTCTTTGATAGAACGGTCCACATGGCTCTCCGCAGCCAGATGGATGATGCCATCCACCTGCTTGTCCTGCATCAGTTTCAGGAAAGCGTCAAAGTCGCAGATGTCCATCTTCACAAACTCGTAGTTGGGCTTGTCCTCTATGTCCTTGAGGTTAGCCAGATTACCCGCATAGGTCAACTTGTCGAGGTTGATGATGTGGTAGTCGGGATACTTGTTCACAAACAGGCGCACCACATGGCTTCCTATAAAGCCTGCGCCACCAGTAATGACGATTGTTCTTTTCATAGCTATCGCTTTAATGTGTTCCTAATGTAATAACTTCACAATCAGTAAATTTATTGCCCTCTATGGTCAGTCTTATCAGCGTGCGCTCCTTGTGCCAGCCCTGTATGCCAGCGGCTCCCGGATTGATGTGCAACATGTTGAGCGTCTTGTCGAACTGCACCTTCAATATATGCGAATGGCCGGCCACAAACAACTGGGGCGGATTGGCATAGAGCATAGAGCGCACAGAGTAGTCGTAGTTGCCAGGATAGCCACCGATATGCTTGATCAGTACGTCGACATCCTCACACTTAAAACGGTTCAGTTCACGAAACATCAGTCGCAGGTCGCCACCGTCACAGTTTCCACAGACAGCGCGCAAGGGCCGAAACTCGTTCAGCTTCTCAGCCACCTCCACACTGCCGATGTCACCGGCATGCCATATCTCGTCGCAGGGCTCAAAATAGTGCAGGTACTTAGGGTCCCAGTAGCTATGCGTATCGCTGATAATACCTATCTTCTTCATGTGCCAAGTCTTAAGCCGATGCCAAGCATCAGGTTGTTTGTATAATTATAGTTGTAGAGACAGTAGCCGATGTTAAAGAAGAAGTGACGGCTCACGTCAATCTTCATGGCCAGCGTCTCATAGAAGCAGTCAAGTCCTCCCACCACATAGCGCCCAATACCTGCGCTGGCTCGGAAAATGGGCATGGTGAGCTCAGCACGGGCCTGCAAGCCCAACGACATCTTCGGACTGACGCTCTCGTCGTAGACACCATCTATCGACGGCCCTAGAGCAAAGGCACTGTTCAGTCTGTAGGTAGGACTGACGCTGATGCCTGCCACGCTATAGGTTGTCGGATTCTCCAGGCTACGCTTCTTCCACCCCCCGTAAGCCACTATGTCCCACGCCCAGTGCTTGCCTTGGGGCACAGTCTCGGCGGTAAATAGCGATGCTCTGGAGATGTCCTCCCTACGGTTGAAGTAATAAGCCAGCGACACACGTCCGCCCATCGTGTTAAAGCCTTCGTTGGGCATGCGCAGGTTGGCATTGGAGGAGTGGGCATAGCCATAGCCCAGGTTCAGGTCCCAGTGACGCGACAGCATGAACCTCAGGAACACGTCGGCACCAATATACGACATCACCTTCGAGCCCACGACATGGTTGGTCTCATTGATTGTCGCCTCGTAGGCCTTCCATCCGACGGCAACGCCCAGGTTCAGCTCGTAGCTCAGCGACACCCTCCGGGAGAAGTTGACGATAGGCGCTCCCTGCACGATATACGCCAGAAAGGGTGTTCCCAGCTGACGGTCAGTCACCAACGTACCCACGCCAATGCCGGCATAGGCTCCAGCCTCCGACGGATTACCTGCCCGCTGCAGGGCATACTTCAGGCGGAAGGTCGTCGAGTTCTTGATATTCACGCCATCAGGATTCTCACCGCGCAGATAGCGGTTGTTCTGGATAACCCCGCTGGGCACCACGTCGGCCTCCAACCTATGCACCATCGTCGTATCGCTCCACACAGGGAGAGCAACCATCGACACAAGCACTATCAGCAGGCAGTGGTACAGGATATGTCTCATAGCATGAAGCGTTTACGGATGAAGTCGGCTATCAGCTTCTCAGTCGACTGAATGCCGAGGACGGAGGTATCTATGCAGAGGTCATACGACTCTGCTGCTCCCCATTTCTTGCCTGTATAGTAGTTGTAATAGGCGGCACGCTTGCCCTCGCACTGTTGTATGAACTTCTGGGCAGCAATACGGTCCAGCTGTTGCTTGGCCATAATCTGCTGAACACGGAAATCCATCGATGCCGTGATGAATACCGACACCACATTCTTCTGCTCACGCAGCACATAGTCGGCACAGCGTCCTACGAAGACGCACGAGCCTTGGCTGGCAGCCTTCAGAATAGCGTCACTCTGAAACTTAAACAGCGACTCCTGCGAGAAGTTATTCTGGTAGAGGTTGCTGTCGGGAACGTGCGAGGTGCGCACGTGGAACAGCGAACGGAACAAGCCACGCTGCTCGTCGTTCTGCTCAAAGAACTTCTCGCTGAATCCGCTCTCCTTGGCCGCCAGGTTCATCAACTCACGGTCGTAATACTTGGCACCGAAGTCCAAGGCCAGCATACGGGCTATATCATGACCGCCAGAACCCAGCTGACGGCCAACACATATAATTATATGACTCATCTTCTCTTTAATTTTTTCATATACCACCACAACAGGGGCAAAGTCATGGCAAACGACCCGAAGTCACTGGCCGCCATAGAATACCACACACCGTCAAGTCCCCACATCAGCGGGAACACATAGGCCATGGGCAACAGTAGGAACAGCTGACGCGACAACGAGAGGAATATAGAGATTTTCACCTTGCCGATGCACTGGAAGAAATTCGTGATGACAGCCTGCGAACCGACGACGAAGAACACCAGCATGTTGAGCTTGATGCCTCGTGCTGCCATGTCTATCAGCGTCTGGTCAGTAGTGAACACGCGGGCTATCGCATTCGGGAACAGCATGGAGAGCGACCAGCCTATCAGCAGGATAGTCGTTGCCGATGCGATGGTCAGCCACAAACAACGGAACATACGGTCGTAGTGCTCTGCACCGTAGTTATAGCCCACGATGGGCTGCATGCCCTGGTTCATACCCATGACGAACATGAAGAGCACCATGACTACACTATTGGCTATCGAGTAGGCGCCCACAGCCATATCGCCGCCATAGCGCACAAACTGGTTGTTCATGAAGATGACGATGACACAGGCTGTAGCATTCATCAGAAACGGCGAGATGCCAATGGCTATGATGTTACGTACCAGTTCAGCACGCAGCTTGTAGATGCCACGTTTCAGGTGTAGCAGCTCCTTGGGATTGCTGAATATCCGCATCTGCCAGCACAGGGCCATCGTCTGACTGGTAATAGTCGCCAGAGCCGCGCCGCGGATGCCCCAGCGCAACCACCACACGAAAGTCACCACCAGCAGGATGTTCATGCCGACGGTAAACAGCGTGGCATACATGGCATGGCGCGGCTTTCCCGCTGCTCTCAGCACGGCATTCATGCCGAAGTACATGTGCGTCACCATGTTACCCAGAAGGATGACCACCATGAACTCACGGGCATAGGGCAGCGTCACTTCTGAGGCGCCAAAGAAACGCAGAATAGGGTCGAGGAATATCAGACATACCGCCATGAACAGGAATCCGATGATGAGGTTCAGCGTCACCGTATTACCCAACAGGTGCTCAGCGGTCTTGTAGTCTTTCTGTCCCAGTTTTACGCTGATACACGTCGAGGCACCCACACCTACGGCAGCGCCAAAGGCTCCCGAGAGATTCATGAAGGGGAAAGTGATGCCCAGGCCTGCAATGGCCTCAGGACCAACCATCTGACCTATCATGGCACGGTCTATGATGTTATACAGGCTGCTGGCTGTCATAGCCACAATAGCTGGCAGAGCATACTGCATAAGCAGTCCTCCAACAGGTTTTGTCCCCAATTCCAGAGCAGCTTGTTTGTTGTCCATATCTGAAAATAATGTGCAAAAGTACTGCTTATTCTTCGAATATCCAAATAATCCTTGTTATTTATTAGCTATTTTTTATTTTTCTTCGTACCTTTGCACACGGAAAACAAACTACAATGCACATGCGACGAATCCTTCTACTGCTAACCATACTCTTCTGTGCAACCGGCTTGTATGCCGAGTCGCAACAGGAGACGCTACAGCGTGTCAAGTATAAATACGGACCTGCCTACATCTATCGTCTGACACTCACCGACAAGCAGGGTACAGGCTACTCGCTGGAGCACCCCATGCGTTTTCTTTCACGCCGTAGCGTCGAGCGCCGCCGTAGGCAGGGACTGCCCCTCGACTCCACCGACCTGCCTGTTTCCGAGCGTTACATCAGGATGGTTGAGCACAACGAGGTCGTCGTCATCGGACAGAGCCGCTGGCAGAACACACTGCTTGTGCGCATCCCCGACACCACACTCATCCAGCGCATCAGCCAGCTGCCCTTCGTCAAGTCCTGCAAGATGGTCTGGCAAGCCCCCGACTCAGTGACGCCGACAGCCATCAAAGCAAAATACCACGAGCACTTTGAAGAGCGCGACAGCGTTACCGGCGACCCCTACGGACAGACCTCCCAGCAGACCACCACGCTCATGGGACAGCGACTGCACGACATCGGACTTCATGGCGAGAACATGATGATAGCCGTCATCGACGGAGGTTTTAAGAACGCAGATAGGATTCCTGCCTTCCAGCACGTCGACATCCTGGGCTATCATGACTTTGTCACCCCACCCTCACCCAGCATCTTTGCCGAGACCGACCATGGCACGAAAGTACTTTCAGCCATGGCTCTCAACATACCTTATTTCTATATAGGCACAGCCCCTCAGGCCAGCTACTGGCTGCTGCGCTCCGAAGACCAGCAGACGGAGCAGGAGGTTGAGGAAGACTACTGGACCATGGCTGCCGAATATGCCGACTCCGTGGGTTGCGACCTCGTCAACTCGTCGCTTGGCTATAACGAGTACGACCATGCCAGCATGTCCTACCGTCAGTGGCAGATGGACGGCCAGACCTCCTTTGCCAGCCGCTCAGCGTCGCTGATGGCGCGCAAGGGAATAATCCTTGTCAACTCTGCCGGCAACTCCGGCATGGGAACATGGAAGAAGATTGGCGTACCTGCCGATGCCGACCACATACTGACTGTCGGTGCCATGCTGGCCGACTCGCCGCATAAGATAGCACCCTTCAGCAGCATCGGTCCTACCCAGGACCAGCGTGTCAAGCCCGACGTGGTAGCCATCGGAGCCCCGGCCCGTCTGGTCAATGGGCGTGGCGTCATCATGGACGACATGGGGACATCGTTCTCTGCGCCCATCGTCTGCGGACTGACAGCTTGTCTGTGGCAGGCCCTGCCACATATGACTGCCGAACAGGTCATCGAGCTCATCCGCCAGAGCAGCAATAACTACGAGCACCCTGACAACATCTACGGCTACGGTGTGCCCAACTTCTGGCGAGCCTACCAGATAGGAAAATATAAGAGTGTTAAGTGATGAGTACGCCCCATTATACCTTACGCCAGCTGAACCTGATGGTGCGCGAAGCCATCGAGATGCAACTGCCCGACGAATACTGGGTAGAGGCTGAGCTGTCGGAGTGTCGCGAACATGGCGGACACTGCTATATGGAACTCATCGAGAAGGACGATCGCTCCAACACGCCAACAGCCCGCGCCTCAGCCAAGTGCTGGCATCAGACGTGGCAGATGGTACGTCCCTACTTTGAGCGCACCACAGGACAGCCGCTCCGTGCCGGCATGAAAGTGCTGCTGCAGGTCTATGCCCAGTACCATGAGGCTTACGGCTTCTCGTGGATAGTCACCGACATCGACCCCACCTATACCCTGGGCGACATGGCTCGTCGTCGGCAGGAGATTATCCGACAGCTCAAGGAGGAAGGCGTCTTCGACCTGCAGCGCGAACTGCGAATACCCTTGTTTGCACAGCGCATAGCTGTCATCAGCGCCCCCAATGCTGCCGGCTACGGCGACTTCAGCCGTCAGCTGGAGGATAACGCCTACGGATTCCGCTTCACCGTGCAACTGTTCCCTGCCGTCATGCAGGGCGAGCAGGTGGAACAAAGCGTCATTGCCGCCCTCAATAAAATCTACGAACAAAGCCATCAGCCATTCGACGTCGTCTGCATCCTGCGTGGCGGTGGTGCCACAGCCGATTTGAGTGGCTTCGACACGCTGGCACTGGCCGAGAATGTAGCCCAGTTCCCCCTGCCGGTCATCACAGGCATTGGACACGACCGAGACGAGACCATCCTCGATATGGTGGCTAACATCCATGTCAAGACACCCACCGCTGCCGCCACCCTGCTCATCGACCGTCTGCGCCACGTCCTGGACCGCATCGAGCAGGCAGAAGACTTCATCGCCCACTACGTCAGCGAGCGCATCCGCAGCCAGCAGCAGCGCATCAGTCAGCTGGCCACGCTCATCCCTACCCTCGCCCTACACTCCATCAGCGAGGGGCGCCACCGCATCGAGTTGGCAGAAAGCCGTCTGCCCATGGCCATCGAGCGCAGACTCACAGAGCAGAAACACCGTCTGGAACGCATCACTCTCCAGCTGCAGGGCTTCGACCCGCAACTGCTGCTCAGCCGTGGCTACAGCATCACCCTCAAGGATGGGCGTGCCGTCCGCGACCCCAGCCTGCTCAAGCCTGGCGACGAGATAGAGACACGAGTGGAAAAAGGAACGATACGGTCTAAAGTGATCAGTGAGAAGTGAGAAGTTTTAAGTGAGAAGTGAATATGAACGAAGAAACGATTAAATACGAGGAGGCCCTGGCACAGCTGGAGGCCATTGTCCGCAAGATGGAAGCTAACGAGTACGACATAGACGAACTCGCTGTGCAGCTGAAGACTGCACAGCGACTCATCAAGCTCTGCAAGGACAAGCTGACCAAGACAGAGGCGGATATTCTGAAGATACAAGCTGAGCGCGAGTAGCTTCCTTAGATGAAGATACCAAACGTCAGCGAGTGGAACTGTGGACCCATATCGGTCTTCAGCACACTCATGGGCGAGTACTTGCAGTAGATGCTCAACTCCTTGTAGGTCACAAAGCCCATGAAGTCTACCGTCACCGGACGATACTCAATACCCTTGGTGTTGATGTCGTAGTCATTGTCACCCAGGGTATACTCGGTATTGATGCGGCCACGCACGTTGAAGTTCACCACCGGTCCCACCGTAAACCGCCAGTCGCTCTTCTGACCGAACCGCTGTGTAAACAGCAAGGGTACCGACAGGCTGAAGATGTTGATACGTGAGCGCTTGCCGCAGGCATCCTTGGGGAAAGAGCCTACGCTAACCTCATTGGAGGCAGAAGACTGATTGCCGGAGATTTTAACACCCTTCATGAACATATAGTCCGAGCTCAGCGTATAGCGTCGCCAGTTGCACCAAAGACCCACCGAATAAGTCTGCAGGGCATTCTTCGGCCTGTACTTATAGCGGAAACCCAGAATCCACTCCCACGACTTGAAGGGGGCGAAGCTCATGTAGTCAGGCACTTTGGTCGGAGCAGACCAGCCTACTGCCAGGTCAAAATCCCAATTTTCTCTTCCCTTGCCCGACTCATACTGCCGACGAACATAGTTCGAGTCGCGCAGCTGGATGGTATTCTCATAACGGTAGGCACTATTACCCTCCGTACCCACTACCTTTATCTTCTGCAGCGAGTCGTTGGTAACGATGGTCACCTTGTTGGCATTGTTGATAATGGTGGTGTCGTTCTTGTCCTGAGCCTGTGCGGCCACCAAGGCAACCAAGGCAAACATAAATAACAGTTTTCTCTTCATACGATTTCTTTTTGAATATCACAAATTGGGCTGCAAAGTTACGAAAAAAGGTTGTAAAGAGCAACGGATTTTGGAGAATTAACGCAATTCGGCCTAAAATAAAGGCAAAACAGGGAAGAATGAGGAAGTTCAATTTGGGGCTAAAAGCAAATTGGGGAGGATTGGTGAAGGAGTTAGGTTTCTTATTCGTAACCCAATTTATGTCTTTGGAGCCGAGTAAAGTTACTACGCAAAATGGTGAAGAATGGGGCACCTTTCACCGCCAGTTTCTTATTCCGCAAACTGCTATATTTTGCATAGCGGTGGATACCAAAAGAAATAGTAGTTTTGCAGCCCAAATTAAAAAGAGTAAGAAACATGAGAAGTACTTTTAGCATTCTGTTCTATGTAAACAAGAGTAAGGAGAAGGGAGGGACCACGAGACTGAGTGTCTCGGGGAGGGTACCATGGTGTGGTGCCTGTGATGGGCAGGGTCACGATTAACGGAACGCAGAGCCAGTTCAGTTGTAAGAAGACGATTCCGCTTGATATGTGGGACGTAAAGGGCAATTGCGCTAAAGGTCGCAGCAAGGAGGCATTGCAGATTAACCGCGAATTGGATAACATCAAGGCGCAGATCATCAAGCATTATCAGCACCTTTCGGATCGCGAGGCTTTCGTAACGGCAGAGATGGTGCGCAACTCATATCAGGGCTTTGGCAGCGAGTACGAAACGCTGCTAAGTGCTTTCGACAAGGACATTGCCAACCAGAAGAAACGTGTGGGCAAGGACAGATCAGCGAGCACTCTCTGGGCTATGGAGCGTTCGCGTAAGGATGTGGCAGACTTCATCCAGTCGCACTATCGTCGCACAGATATGTCGATGTTGGAACTGATACCTGAGTTCATCAAGGAGTTTGCCGCCTACCTCAGTACAGACCGAGGACTGGCTAATGGCACTATCTGGCAGCGGTGTATGTGGCTGAAAGGTGTTGTGATGAGGGCGCACTACAACGGCAAGATTCCCCGTAACCCGTTCGCGCAGTTCCACATCAGCCCAAACTGCAAGGAAAGGGAATTCCTGACCGAGGAAGAGCTGAAGGCTGTCGTAACCCATGAGTTCGAGGATGACAATCTCGCCTTCGTGCGTGACATTTTTGTATTCGTGTGCTTCACCGCCCTCTCGTTCATCGACGTGAAGAACCTGACCACGGACAACATCGTAGACATCAATGGTGACAAGTGGATTATCAGCAAGCGCCACAAGACCAACATTCCCTTTCAGGTGAAGCTGATGGACGTACCCTTGCAGATTATCGACCGCTACAAACACTTGCAGGAAGACAAACTGGTGTTCGGCAAGATGAATTACTGGTCGATGTGCAAGAAACTGAAAACGGTGATGACAGCCTGCGGCATTGAGAAGACCATCTCCTACCATTGTGGTCGGCACTCGTTCGCAACCTTGGCTCTTTCAAAGGGCATGCCCATCGAGAGCGTGAGTCGAGTCATGGGACACACCAATATCGTGACCACCCAGATTTACGCCAAAATCACAAGCCAGAAACTCGACAACGACCTGACGATGCTTGGCAATAAGCTCAACGCTTCATTCAAAGACATCAAGATGGTATAGATTAGCGAACTAAATATTTCAAAGCAGAAAGACGAATGATTAGCGAAGTCTGTCATCCGTCTTTCTGCGTTATATTCATTCTGCACACGAACTACTGACGAATCTTTCTCCTTCCCTATCGTTTATACGCAGGATGATAACAACTCTCCAGAACTCTTTCCAAATCACTCTCACGATAAAGAACCTTGCCACCTAATAACACATAAGGTAGCACACCATCATTACGGTATTCCTGTAATGTTCGTCGGCTGACTTTCAGAATCCGCGCAACCTCTCTGTCTGTTAGGTAGCGTTCACCATCAAGCAATGGACGATAATTACCTATTACCTTCTTGTATAAGGCAAGCACCTCCTTCATATTCTCCAGAGCATTCTTCACTCCGACGTTATGTGGCATTATCAATTCATTCATAGACGGCTCGTTTTGAGATTATTCATCTTACTCTCCTTATCCCTATCAGCCACAACATGAAGAATACTCTCTACATCCTCAGGCTTGTAATACACCTTACGATTGATTTGAGAATAGGCCAATGTCCCATTATCACGTAAAGTCTGTAATGTTCTTGGGCTGATGTTCAGCATTTTGCAAACATCTTGGTTATCAAGCCAATCGCCCAACCCTTTGTCATTGCCTCTAATGGCCATCTCTTTCATCTTTATGACGAAGCTGTTGAAACTCGTCAGCAGTTCCTCGTAGGTACTGCGCTCAATTGATATTACTTCCATGTCTGTTTAGTTTTTGTTTTATCTGGGCGCAAAGATACATCATAATCTTCAAATAGGCTCATTCTGGAAATTCCTTTCTGTGAAATAACATTTCAGGGAAACAAAAACCTAATGTCTGCCGAGCTTGCTCATCAGAAAGCAGACAAGCATCTTTATGTGGCACTCCACAGGAAAGTGCGTATTAGGCTACACCCTTCTATAGAACATAATTGTGGAATTGCAAGCAGAAATTAGTGCAAAATGATACCATATCAAGAGAAAAGACCATTCTTTTTCTTAATTTATGTTCAGGAATTATCATAACCTCGATATTTTTGATTATATTTGCGCACAGAACGCTCAATGTTGGGCAAGAACAACTAAAAGCAACATGGGAATTCACAAATATAACAGGCTAAAGGCTGCGAGTAAGCGAGTGCAGAGTGAAGTCCTCTTCGACTCTGCCGAGCAGGAGCAGGCTCGAACGCAGTTCAAGATTGTTTTGGCTGAGAAAGAAAAGAACTGGTACGTGGCTCTCAGAGCAGATGGGTCACAGTATTAGTACCGTTTCACGCTGGATGACCAACAAGGTACAGCCATCAGTGGAACAACTCTACGAGATTACACGCCATCTTGATGTGGATGTGAAGGAATTGTTAGTGTCGTCGAAAGTGTCCTTATGCTTTTTATCTCATTTTTGAAAGTTTACCTTTCATAAATATGTTATCCTCGTGATAGTAGACAAGTACATCACTAAAGATTTCTGGGGTCTTCTTTGCATATTTCTTCAGATGATCTTTCTTGTCAAACCACAAATTTATGATACAAACAGATTCAGAAGGAAGTGATTTCTTTTTCTTTTCATTCTCTGTCAACAAATCTTTGTATGCCTGAATAAACAATGTCTCAACGATATCAATATTGTCTTCTTTTTGATTATTATAATGTGAAAAGCTACCTATCCAAATAGACAATTCTTTAGCAGCGACAAACTGGCCTAAATGTTCATGGCTCTTGTTTAGCCTTTTGTCTATACCATCATTCTTCTTGTGAATGCCAAGATAACGACGTTTTCTATATCTACCATCGATTCTTGCTTCAAAATAGTAAATGCTAAATAAGCCTGGACTTATTGTTTCTTCACTCTTTAGGTAATCCTTGTAATCTTCATATGACAAGGGGCCTACCCATTGTATTGTATAGGTATGTTTAATTTCTTCCATAACGATTGTGTGTTATAGATTCCAGTACTTTGTATGAAAGTTTGCTAAACTTTTGAACACTTCGTGCAAATCCAATCCAATATAAGGAGATTCTTTTTCCTCAGAACCTTCGAATACTTTTCTGCCTGGGTATTCATTAAGATTGGCTAATTTAACATTGGTTATTTTAACGACCTCAATTACCTTGCCTTGATAGCAACCAAGGATATGAGTTGCTGCAAAAGCCTTTTCATCTTTGACAGCCCAATACTTAACCGTACATTCTTTCAAGCTTTTGCGATAGTGAGGGCTGGCAGTATCATTACTTTTCATCGCCTCGAAAGATTTGTTGATATTAACAAAAATGAGTTTGTCTGATGAACTGAATTTTTCCATATTATATGATTTTGTTATCATTTAACGATGCTATCTATAATTTCAAAACTACCTGATTCGAGATTATTTTTTCCTGTCTTGTCGGAAATCTAGTGTAGTGTCTTGAAGACATTTGGCGTTAACCAAGCTTTGGGTATAGTGACGCGAGTTTGATTCGTGCATCTTTGGTACGGAATTGCCAGATAACTTTCTTCTCTTCGTTATTTTTCTCGCACTCCCATGCATCCAGTTCTCTTTTGAGAGTTTCGATATTGTCAATCCTTCTGTCCAAACACTGTCTGGTCATCATGTTGAGTTCTATCTCGGCTATGTCAAGCCAACTCTAATTGTTTGATTCTCATGTTGTATTTATTTTTTTTACAGATAATGATATTATATTTTATTCCATACTATAGTCGTTACATTCATGGAGAACATGTAGCGGTAGGTGGCAGAGCGGGCGCCTACTGATGCGGCATCCATACCATTGTGTACCGGGTCGTAGGGACGGCCGCAGTCTTTGATGGTC
>JAFPEE010000043.1 GCA_017389705.1 Prevotella sp. | reverse complement strand
TGATGCCACAATAGGGGTAGCCTACTACCCCTTTATGGCCTCAATGCCGCAATGGGAGTTGCCGCACACCAAGGTTGAGCAAGCTCATCGGACAGTAGGCTTGTATTGCAAGGATTTCCATGTCTGTGTTAAAAACCAAGAATTAATTTTCAGAGCCGTTCCGTTTTGATCTTTTGATATACCTTTGCCATCAAATTCACAAAAGCAATTAGACTATGAAGGTTATATCAATAGAGCGCAGTACCTACGAGGAACTGCTGACGAGCTTCAACAGCTTCGTCTTACAAATGAAAGCAATGGCAGGTAGAGGAACAGACAAACGGCTTGGTGAATGGCTCGACAACCAGGACGTGTGCCAGATACTGAACATCAGCCCAAGAACGTTGCAGACGCTCCGACAGAACGGGACGTTAGCTTACTCTCAAATTGAGCATAAGACTTACTATAAGCCTGAGGATGTAGAGCGCATCATCCCGCTTGTAGAGGTCAGAAATAGGGATGCTTATTCGCATGGAAGTCATCAACGGAAGGGAGGTGGTATATGAACGAACTGATAATGCCACATAATGCTGGTGTGAAACGGGTATTGGATAGTATGAAGGAAGTACTGGCATTGTACAAAAATGTCACAGGTAACTATCGCCCTTTGCTTGATGGTGAACGATACCTGACGGACAGGGAGGTAGCTGAAATCCTAAAGGTAAGCAGACGGACATTACAAGAGTATCGTAATGATGGGGTACTATCTTATATCTTATTAGGTGGGAAAGTGCTATATCGTGAGAGTGATCTGGAGAGAGTCTTAGAATCATGCTATCATCCGGCACGTTAACAAAAGGGGAAAAGAGAAAGCACACACACGTCCGCAGCATGAACAATAACCCAGAAAGACGAATGACAGACTATCGCTAATCATTCGTCTTTCTGCTTTGAAGTTTTTTAGCAGCGACCACTTGCATTCTATATGTTCTTGAAGGATGCATTGAGTTTATCGCCCAGCATCGTCAGGTCGTTGTTGAGTTTCTGGCTCGTTATCTTTGCGTAGATCTGTGTAGTGACGATGTTCGTATGTCCCAATACGCGGCTCACACTCTCGATGGGCATTCCCTTCGAAAGTGCCAATGTTGCGAACGAGTGCCGGCCACAGTGAAAGCTTATGGATTTCTCAATACCACAGGCCTCCATCACCTTCTTCAACTTCTTGCACATCGACCAATAATTCGTCTTGCCGAACACCAGTTTGTCTTCCTGCAGGTGTTTGTAGCGGTCGATAATCTGCAAGGGTACGTCCATCAGCATTACTTGGTACGGGATGCCTGTCTTATGTCGATGGCCGATAATCCATTTGTCACCGTTGATGTCCACGATGTTGTCCGTAGTCAGTTCCTTAACGTCAATAAACGACAGGGCGGTGAAACAGACAAAGACGAAGATGTCGCGAACGAAAGACAGGTTATCATCCTCAAACTCATGCGTCACGACGGCTTTCAGCTCATCCTCAGTCAGGAACTCTCTTTCCTTGCAGTTGGGACTGATATGGAACTGCGCGAAGGGGTTACGAGGAATCTTACCGTTGTAATGCGCCCTCAGCACGACACCCTTCAGCCACATGCAACGCTGCCATATAGTACCACTTGCCAATCCTCGTTCTGTGCTGAGATAAGCAGAAAAGTCCTTGATGAACTCAGGTGTCAGTTCCAGCATCGACATGTCTGTGCGACGGTAATGAGATTGGATAAACTCAGCCACATCCTTTCGCGAGCGCTCCATGGCCCACAAGGTGCTGGCAACCCTGTCCTTTCCCACTCGCTTCTTCTGATTGGCAATGTCCTTATCAAAAGCACTCAGCAGCGTCTCATATTCGCTACCAAAGCCCTGATAGGAGTTGCGCACCATCTCAGCCGTGACGAAAGTCTCGCGGTCTGACAGGTGCTGATAGTGCTTGATGATTTGTGCCTTGATGTTATCCAACTCGCGGTTAATCTGTAAAGCCTCCTTGCTACGACCCTTGGCACAATTGCCCTTCACATCCCATAAGTCAAGCGGGATGGTTTTCTTACAACTGAACTGGCTCTGAGTGGCGTTAATCGTCACACGTCCCATCACAGGCACTACACCGTTCTTCTCCTTACTCTTGTTCACGAAGAACAAAATGTTGAAAGTACTTCTCATGTTTCTTATACTTTTTTTATTTTGGGCTGCAAAACTACTGTCTTTTGGGTTATCCATCGCTATGCAAAATGTAGCAGTTTGCGGAATAAGGGAGGGACCACGAGATTGAGTATCTCGGGGAGGGTACCAACGGGCGGTGAGAAGTGCTATGTTCTGCCTCATTTTGCTTGGTAATCTAGCCACCCTATAGAGACCAATTCGGGTTACGATTTAGAAACCTAACTCCTTCACCAATACTCCCCAATTTGCTTTAATCCCCAATTTGAACTTCCTAGTTCTTCCTCATCTTGCCTTTATTTCAGGCCGAATTGCGTTAATCTTCCAAAATCGCTTCGCTTTTACAAGCTTTTTTTCGTAACTTTGCAGCATTAAACGAGAAAACAACATGAAAATAGGAATTATTGTAGCCATGGACAAGGAGCTGCAGCAGCTGCAGAACCTTTTCGCTGGCGACCATGTGAGAGTAGAGAAGTGTGGCATTGGCAAGGTGAACGCAGCCTTAGGCGCCCAGCGTATGATAAACGATTTCTGTCCTGACGTCATCATCAGCAGTGGCTGTGCAGGAGGCAATGGCGACGACATCCAGATACAGGACGTCATAGTGGGTGCCGAGGTGACCTATCACGACGTTTATTGCGGCACTGCCATCGACAACACCACCGTCTACGGACAGGTGCAGGGCCTGCCAGTCCGCTATCAGGCAGATCCGGCGTTGCTTGACATCGCTATGCGAGGGACTTTGGCTGACAGCCAATTGCCAAATGCCAATAGCCAAAAGCCCAAAATCCACTCGGGACTTATCGTCACAGGCGACTGGTTTGTAGACACTCGCGAGAAGATGCGTAGCATCATAGAGAAATTCCCTGATGCCAAGGCAGTAGACATGGAGTCGTGTGCCATTGCCCAGACATGCTATCTGAACAAGGTGCCTTTCATCTCGTTCCGCGTCATCAGCGACATTCCGCTGCGCGACACCGATGCCTCGCAGTATCACGACTTCTGGAACACCATAGCCGAGAACTCATTCCAGATTACCAAGTCCTTCGTTGAGAGCCTCTAAACAGTAAACCCTAAACTATAGACAGTAAACTTTAGACTATGGAAGTTATACAAAGTTTCACCATCGACCACACGCAGCTGAAACCAGGCATCTACGTATCGCGAGAGGACAAAGGCTTCACCACCTTCGACCTGCGCATCACAGAGCCTAACAAGGAACCAGCCGTTGCCCCTGCTGCCATGCACAGCTTAGAGCACCTTATGGCCACGTGGTTTCGCAACAGCGAGGTGAAGGAAGACGTGGTATATGTGGGTCCTATGGGATGTCTGACTGGCATGTATATCATCATGACAGGAACATACACGGTGGAGGATATGCGACGCCTGACGATGGAGTGTCTCCGCTGGATTCTCACACAGACGGAGGTGCCTGCCACGCAGCCTGAGTCGTGTGGCAACTACCTGTTGCACGACCTGCCGATGTGCAAATGGGAGAGTGCCCGCTATCTGGAAAGGCTTGAGAATGATTTCCACAGCGAATACACCAAGCTGCAGATTACGCTTGACGACGGAAAGGTCTTCGCTGACGCATAAAATAAAGGCATCCCCCCGATGAGGATGCCTTTATTGCTTGTTATACCTTTTATACCTTATTGGCCTTTTTGCGCTGGTCGTGGTCAAGGATGATTTTGCACATACGCATCGAGACGGGAGTAACCTCCACAAGCTCGTCTTCCTTGATATACTCCAGACACTCCTCCAGCGACATGACGACCTTCGGAATGATGCGCGCCTTGTCGTCAGTACCCGAAGCACGAACGTTGGTCAGCTGCTTGGCCTTGCAAACGTTGATGACAAGGTCATTGTCGTGAACATGCTCGCCAACCACCTGACCCATATAGACATCCTCGCCTGGGTCGATGAAGAACTTACCACGGTCCTGCAGCTTGTCGATGGCATAGGCAAAGGCATTGCCTGTTTCCAGCGCTATCATGGAACCATTGACGCGACGCTCTATCTCACCTTTATAAGGCTGGTACTCTTTGAAGCGGTGGGCCATGATGGCCTCGCCCTGGCTGGCTGTCAACACATTAGTACGCAGTCCGATGATGCCTCGCGAGGGGATGTCGAACTCGATGTTCGTACGCTCGCCCTGACTCTCCATAGAGGTCATCTCGCCCTTACGACGCGTTACCATATCAATCATCTTCGAAGCAAACTCCTCTGGAACGTTGATAGTCAGCTCCTCAATAGGCTCGCAACGCTGTCCGTCAATCTCCTTGTAGATGACCTGTGGCTGACCTACCTGCAGCTCATAGCCTTCACGACGCATGGTCTCGATGAGCACGCTCAAGTGCAGCACACCACGACCCGAGACTATCCACTTGTCGGTAGAGTCCTCAAAAGGCTCCACACGCAGGGCGAGGTTCTTCTCCAGCTCCTTCTCCAGACGGTCGTTGATGTGGCGCGAGGTGACATACTTACCCTCCTTGCCGAAGAAAGGCGAGTCGTTGATGGTAAACAACATCGACATGGTAGGCTCGTCAATAGCAATGGGAGGCAGAGGCTCGGGATGCTCGATGTCGCAGATGGTATCGCCAATCTCGAACTTCTCCAGGCCAATGACTGCACAGATGTCGCCACAGTCTACCTGGTTGGTACGCACATGACCCATGCCGTCGAAGGTGTGAAGCTCCTTTATCTTAGTCTTCTCCAAAGAACCGTCGCGATGGGCAATGGTCACCTGCATGCCATCCTTCAGCTGACCACGATGTACACGCCCCACAGCAATACGACCTGTATAGCTGGAGTAGTCGAGCGACGTAATCAGCATCTGGGGGGTGCCCTCAATCTGCTTAGGGGCAGGAATCACCTCAATAATCTTATCTAATAAATAGGTAATGTCGTTTGTAGGTTTCGAGTAGTCTTCGCCCATCCAGCCATTCTTGGCCGAGCCATAGACCACAGGGAAGTCCAGCTGGTCCTCGGTAGCGTTCAGCGAGAACATCAGGTCGAACACCATCTCATAAACTTCCTCAGGGCGACAATTAGGCTTGTCAACCTTGTTGACTACCACGATGGGCTTCAAGCCAATCTGCAAGGCCTTCTGCAGCACAAAGCGCGTCTGAGGCATAGGACCCTCGAAGGCGTCGACCAACAGCAGACAACCGTCCGCCATGTTCAACACACGCTCCACCTCGCCACCAAAGTCAGAGTGGCCTGGAGTGTCAATGATGTTAATCTTTACTCCTTTCCAATTGATACTCACATTCTTAGAAAGAATCGTGATGCCTCGTTCGCGCTCCAGGTCGTTAGCATCCAATACCTGACTCGACAGGTTCTGTCCCTCACGGAACAGATTACCGGCCAGCATCATCTTGTCCACAAGCGTCGTCTTGCCGTGGTCTACATGCGCAATAATTGCAATGTTTCTGATATCCTGCATACCTAATATTATTCAATTTTGGGTGCAAAGGTACACATTTTCTTCGAAATATTTGCGTGATTAACAAAAAAACCGTACCTTTGCAGCCGCATTTGACGATGTACCCCACGGATGATGACTGTGGCAGGCATCCGAAAGATGTATTTATTAACAATTTAATTCATCAAACATTATGTATTTAGATTCAGCAAAGAAGACTGAGATCTTCGGCCAGTACGGCAAGGACGCCAAGGACACTGGTTCAGTAGAGAGCCAGGTTGCTCTTTTCACCTATCGTATCGCTCACCTGACCGAGCACCTGAAGAAGAACCACAAGGACTTCGGTACTGCTCGCGCTCTGACCAAGATGGTAGGTCGTCGTCGTAAGCTCCTGAAGTATCTCTACAACAAGGACATCAATCGCTATCGTGCACTGATCAAGGCTCTCGGCCTGCGTAAGTAATCACGTAACGACACATCAAAAAGACATCCCCGCTTTCGAAGCGGGGATGTTCTTTTTATCTCTTCTCTAAACTCTCCTATCAGGATTTCTCCTTGCCGTGAAATGACTTCACCTTCATGCCCAGCTTGTCAGGCATAACGGCATTGAGGAAGATGCCGACGATGGCAGCGATGGCCAGTCCCGACAGGTGAATCGGACCGATGGCGATATTGTCGTTGGCACCATACTTCACTCCGATGGCCAGCACGAGAATCAAGGCTGCCACAAACACATTGCGCGAGCTCTTCAGATCGACCTTCTCCTCCACCAGGTTACGCACACCGACAGCAGAGATCATACCATACAGTATCAGGCTGACACCACCGATGGTGGCTGCAGGCATCAGCTGCACCAGACACGCGAACTTAGGACAGAAAGCCAGCACGATGGCCAGACAGGCTGCAATACGAATCACCTTAGGGTCAAACACCTTCGTCAGGTTCAGCACGCCAGTGTTCTCGCCATAAGTCGTATTGGCAGGAGCTCCGAATACGGAGGCAACAGCAGTAGCCACACCATCGCCCGTCAGTGTGCGGTGCAGACCGGGATTGGCCAGAAAGTCCTTGCCCACGGTAGAGCTGATGGCAAACATATCACCGATGTGCTCCATAATCGTAGCAAAAGCGATAGGCATCACAGCCAGGATAGTCGACAGCATCAGCGTGGTGTTGCCGTCTTCAAAGACAGCCCATATCGTGCGGTCAGCTACAATCGGGAATCCTACCCAAGCAGCCTCACCCAGCGGTGAGAAGTCAACCTCGCCCATGCAGGCTGCAATGACATACGACACGATGACACCCAGCAACACTGGGATAATCTTCACAATCCCTTTGCCCCATATCGACGACACGATGACGGTCACTATCGAGATGATAGCCAGCAACCAGTTCGTCTGGCAATTAGCAATGGCCGAACCAGAAAGCACCAGACCGATGGCTATCACGATAGGACCCGTCACCACGGGCGGAAAATAATGCAGTATCTTCTGGATGCCAAAAGCCTTGATGAGTGCAGCCATCACGAAATACATCAGTCCTGCACAAGCCACTCCCAGACAAGCATAGTCCAGTGCCAACGTCTCCGTCAGTCCCTGAGCCATACCCATCTCCTTCACCGAGGCATAGCCGCCCAGAAAGGCAAACGACGAACCGAGGAATGCCGGCACGTTCCACTTCGATATGAAATGGAATAGCAGTGTGCCGATACCGGCAAACAAGAGTGTAACAGACACGTCCAGCCCCGTCAGCAGGGGAACGAGTACCGTTGCGCCAAACATGGCAAACAGGTGTTGCACGCCCAGTATCATCATGCGGGGCAAGCCCAGCTGACGTGCATCGTAAATAGCATTTTGTTGTTCCATACTGCAAAATTACACATTTTCTGTTAATTAGCATACAAAAGAACAAAAAAAATAAGAAATCCCCACCCAATGGCAGGGATTTCTCTCTATTTGGGCTGCAGTTGTGAATACTCAGCAACTGCGTCGAAGCAGGGGCAGTCTTTCATCGGATTTAGGTCTCGGTGACCTACGATCAGCGCCTTCGGATAGGCGGCATGAAGCTGTTCAATCAATTTCCGCAGACTGCACCGCTGTGCCTCGGTACGCGTGTCGGCAGGCTTGCCCCGGATGTCCAGCCCACCCTCGTAGCAGACGCCTATCGAGTGGGCGTTGTGGCCTACGCAGTGGGCACCGACCATCCATTCCGGCCGGCCAGGCTCTATCGAGCCGTTGCGTAGCACCACATAATGGTAGCCGATGCCGTGACTGTGTAGGTATGTCTGTATTTTCCGTTTGTAATCATTCTTTATCTGATAAAGTTCATGCCCTGTCGTTGTACTTGGCGAGTATTCGCCTGAACTGCCTCTGAGGGAGGAACTGTACTATCTGTGCAAAAACGAATGTCCCTATATGCATATCTGCTCCGATTTTGAATCGGATGCAAAGGTAGGCATTTCAAAACCCGGACAGAGTATCGGAGGGCTAAAACGTTGTGCATGAGAACTTTATTTTTGAATTTAAATAATTTTAAGAGACACTAGTGAGTTTATTTATAGGTTTAGGGGATTATTTTTCTTTTATTTCTTCACGAAGAAATCCTTCGGACCAGTGGTGTAGAGGTTGCCGAAGTGGGTGTAGTTATAGATACCTACATGCGAGCCGAGGGTGTGCTGGGCGCAGTAGAGGTAGAGGTCACGGTAGGTGCCGTTGGGGAATTCGGTGGCGTGGCCGATAAGGTTACGGCTGAATCGGTCGCACATCCACACCCCAAGCTCATTACTCCACGAGTCGGCAAACGACTGCTCATAAGGTCCTGCCGAACAGATGGCCAGCACGCCGGGGATACCCTCAAGCGCCTGCCCCATGTTGGCAGAATAGCAAGGCTCCAGGCACACGAGCACCTGACGGAACTGATGGGCATCCGCCATCGATTGTAGCGTCTCTGCCAGCAGGTCGGCAGTCATACCCTGACCAGCAGACAGATCTCTCCACGCCATCTCGTTGATGCCGTTGATGGCCTCGCTGCGTCCATGTCCGCTCCAGAAGAAGAGCACGTTCTGCCCTGCGTCAGCAGGCAATACCACAGGCGTCTTGTCCGTCTTCACACCCTTGAGGATGTTACAGATGTCCTGCGGCATGAGGTCGGCATTCTTGTAGTCGATCACAGCGCCTTGGCGCAGGTTCTTGCCGTTGGGGTCGGTACGCACGGCTCCCTTGTCGCTGTTCTCCGACGCATCGGCGCAGTCGTCGGCACTGACGAGGATGATATGGTCGTCGTCATAGCCGTTAGCCTTCAGCATCTGGTAGATGCTCAGCACGTCGGCCTCGTGGCGGTAGTTGCTCCAGCCGTTGCTGCCCTGCACCAATACGGCATACTGACTGGTGAGGTCGGGATAAGTCATGGGAACAATGGTCTTACTGTATTCGGAGTCGAACTTCTTCTCGGCATCCTTCATGATGTAGTTCCACGAAGCCAGCGTCTGCGATGTCTGGGCGTTGCCCTGGGTGCTGTAATAGCTCTGATGATACAGATGGCCACTTTTGATGATCCAGTTGACGTAGGTGGTGTTCAGAGCAGCCGTGTAACATTGGCTGTCGAACTGCACTGAGCCACAAGCGCCTTTGAATCCCAGCAACTGCCCCTGTTCGAGCGCCGTGAGGTAGAGCTCCATGCCTGTCTCGCTCCATGCGTAGCCCGAAATGAAGTTGTCGGTGGTGCAGATGTCGATGATGGCATCATTCAGATTCGCCACCTCACGATGGTGCTCCATATAGTTCGAGGCAAAGGCTGCCAGCAGCAGTGCGTCGTAGAACTTACACTCGGCAAAGGTGGGCTTGGCGCCAAAGCGCGTCTCGTAGCTCATCTCGAAGCCCGTCATCGGGTCGGCGTATGGCGAGAAGCCCTGATAGCCGCTGGTAAGTGCCACGCAGCGATCCCCGAGTGCCTGTATTCCCTCGTCGGTAAGGTTGCTGCAAGCGTAATAGACGGGTGCCCACATCAACCGTATGTCGTGCTTTCCAGGATTGTCATAACTCGGGTCGTCGGGGTCAGCTCCCCACCACTCGCTGCGTACGCGGGCTATCTGGTAAATCTGCTCAGCGTCCTCTGCCACAACAAAGTGCGCCGTCTCCATCGCCATAGGGGGCAGACTGTCCAGATAATTACGAACACGCTTGCGTAGGTCATCGGTGCTGGTGTACTGCTCGCAAGTAATGAAGTTGATGCCTACTTCAGTTGCCTGGAACGGAGCCCACTCCACAAAGGTCTGTCCGTAGGTACTGGCAGGGGCAAAGAGTCCTGAATACTGTTCTCTGTCATGCCATGTACCACCGCGAATGGCAAGAAAGTTGGCATAGAGGCTCATCATCACCTCTGAGAGCGAAACGTCAGTCTCCGTGAGCGACCATAGGAACGGTTGTTGTCCGCTGCCAGTGCTGGTAATGGCAAAGCGCCGGATGACGGTTTCGCTGGTGGCAGTGGGCAGGATAAGCGGCTTCTTGGTCTGCTGACAGTAGGGTGCCAGCTGCTCTACGTTGTCGCTGTCGAAGGGGCCGATCACAGCCAACAGATCGTCGCGGTTAGCCAGCCGTTCGCCTAATGATTTCAGGTCGTTGCCGTATTCGTCGTACCACTCTAATTTCAGGTCGATGCAGAGCGTGTCGTGCAGCTGGGCGTTGTGCAGACTCTTCAGCATCCACTCAGCGGTGCGCTCCAGGCGGGCTTTCATGATGGGGTCGTTGAGCGGTGCCACCACTGCCACCGTCTTCTCCACCCATCGGCGCGAGTCCTGATAGATGATTTTATCATCCTCCGTCTTACACGAAGTGAATACCAGACATTGAATCATGAACAGCCCTACGGCGCAGAGCCACATCATCCATCTTTCATCAGCCATCTTACTTCTCATAGCGCTCCCCCTCCTTTCTGATAGCCACTTGGCGCAGGCTGTCCATATTCAGCTCGCCTTTCCATAGCTTATCTGTACCTCTCCACATGTATTCATATCCTATAACCGCATCGGTGGCACCGTCGGCCAGTCCCAGCGTCTGGTGCTTGGGCATCGAGCCGTTAAGCCACATGCCTACGTAGTCAACCATCACCTTGTCGATATGTTTCAGTATAGCGTATGGACAGCATTCAGTATCGACGGTCATATCGCCATCGATGCCCACATAATTCTCACTTGTATTCATAGATCGTATGACACGGTAGAAGGCGTGCATGGCGCCACCACAGATGGGTACGATGGTCACGTGTTTTTTCCTACCTTCTGGCAGGTAGTCACTTTCTTCTTTGTAGATGCGCGTAGCCGTTGAGTCGGCTATCGTAAAACCGCCCCCAGGCTCGTTGCTGAGATAACGCTTGTGCAGCGTAATGGGGTTTTTATATACCGATGGCGAGTCGTTGAATCCTGCCTCGAATCCCTCGCCTGCCTCTACTACGGTCTGCGTGTAGGGGTTAGCCAGTATCAGCGAAAGCAGGAAGTTGGAACAATACTGTGCCATACAGCCGCCCATGTACATCGCGCCGTAGTAGTCGATGTAGAAGGTAGAGCCCTTGCCCTCCAGCGGCGTGGTGGTCTCCATATACAGCAGGTCGGCGT
>JAFPEE010000042.1 GCA_017389705.1 Prevotella sp. | reverse complement strand
TGGTGCTTGTTGTCGATATAGCCCAGGATGTCGTCTCCAGGGATGGGGTGACAGCAATGCTTGAACTTATACTGGCCTATATTCTCCTCGCTGATGTAGATAGGCTTCTTACGGTTGAACTTCTCAGGCACGGTGAACAGCTGCTGTCCTTGCTCGCCAGCATCGGGGCCCTTGTCTTTCTTACCTCGTCCCAAGAAGGGTACCAGCATACGCCAGCCTCTCTTGCCACCACCGCTATTCTTTCCGCTCAGTTCGTCAAGGTCTTTCTCGCCTAAGAGGATGGTCTTCTCGCCCAAGCCCAGGAAGAAGTCCTCACGACGGCTGATCTCATGGAACATCGCCAGCTGATCGATGACGGCAGGTGTGTTCTCTATGTTGTTCTTCTTCAGGAATTCGTTGACCAAGTCTTCACCCTTCTTCTGCATCTCGCGACTGTCGCGACGCAGCACGGCCTGAATCTTAGCCTTGGCCTTGGCCGTACTGACGAAGTTAATCCATGCAGGCTGTACATGCTGTGACTTTGAGGTCAGAATCTCGACCTGGTCGCCACTCTCCAGCTTATGGCTTAAGGGCACCAGCTTATGATTGACCTTGGCACCGATACAATGAGACCCCAGGAAGGTGTGAATGCTAAAGGCAAAGTCGAGTGCGGTACAACCGGCAGGCAGCGTTCTGATCTCACCCTTAGGAGTGAAGACGAAAATCTCCGAGGCAAAAAGGTTCAGCTTTATGGCATCGAGGAAATCCATGGCATCAGGCTGAGGATCGTCCAGAATCTCCTTGATGGTACGCAGCCAGTCGTTCAGCTCGTTCTCGTCCTCGGTATACTCTCCGTTCTCCTCGCCTTCCTTATATTTCCAGTGGGCGGCAAAGCCCTGCTCTGCTATCTCATCCATGCGGTCAGAGCGTATCTGCACCTCTATCCAGCGTCCTTGCTTCGACATCAGCGTGACATGCAGCGCCTGGTAGCCATTGGCTTTCGGATGGGAGAGCCAGTCGCGCAGGCGGTCAGGATGAGACTTATAGATCTTCGAGATGGCGACATAGATATTGAAGCACTCGTTGATTTCCTCCTCGCGTTTGGCTGGGGTAAAGATGATGCGCACCGCCAAGATGTCATAAATCTCCTCGAACGTCACATGCTTGTTCTGCATCTTGGTCCAGATGGAGTAAGGCGTCTTGACACGTTCCTTGATCTCATACTTGATGCCCATCTGCTGAAGCGACTCCTCAATAGGCGCTGTAAACTGGTCGAAGAGCTCATGGCGCTGAGCCTCCGTATTCTTCAGCTTCTCCTTGATGCTGTTGTATTCCTCTGGATGCTCGTACTGGAAGGAGAGGTTTTCCAGCTCTGACTTAATCTTGTAGAGTCCCAGGCGGTTGGCCAGCGGAGCATAGATATAGAGCGTCTCACCAGCTATCTTATACTGCTTGTTGGCTGGCTGCGAGGCCAGGGTGCGCATATTGTGCAGACGGTCGCAAATCTTGATCAGGATGACGCGGATATCCTCACTCATGGTCAGCAGCAGCTTCTTGAAGTTCTCGGCCTGAGCAGAAGCCTGCTCGCCAAAGATACCGCCGCTAATCTTAGTCAGTCCATCAACAATCTGGGCTATCTTAGGACCAAAGATGTTTGCCAGATCCTCTGTGGTGTAATCCGTATCCTCTACCACATCGTGCAACAAAGCGGCACAGATACTGGTAGAGCCCAGCCCTACTTCCTCACAAGCAATCATGGCTACGGCAATGGGATGCATGATGTATGGCTCGCCAGAGAGACGGCGTACTCCTTTATGAGCCTGCCGGGCAAAATTGAACGCCTTGGTGATAATATCCACCTTCTTGCGATGGCGCGAAGCCAGATAGCAGTCCAACAGTCGTTGGAACGCGTCATTCACCAGTTTCTCATCAGCGTCTTCACGCATCATCTTATCCTCGTCCATAGCTCTTATCTCCTTCTTCTTCTTCTCGTTGACTTACGTTTCTTGCTGGCACTGCTGCGGCGCTTGCTTGCCGACGCACGACGACGGCTGTACTTGCTACGCTTGCCGTAACGAGCCTTCTTGCCGCGCTTATAGGAGCGTTTGTTCTTATGATAATAGGTGGGGACATCGTCATTGACCTCCACCTCCAGGCGATTGCTCAACAACTCGCTGGCCTTATAGTTGTAAACCGAGTCTTCCAAGTCGATGAACTTACCCACTTCCGTCTGAGGCAGTCGTAAGGGAGACGGCGCTGTAGCTCCAGGCACAACGTCACGACGGTACATAGGATTCAGCGAGCGCAACAGGTCGATATTGATGCCTACCACCTCTGCTACCTGCTCCAGGTGTACGTTGCGGTGCACCATGACGGTATCTGACTTGGCTGGCAGACGAGTGTTCATGGGACAGATGTTATGCAATGAGTAGTAGGTCATGATATAGTTGGCTGCTATAAAGGCCGGCACATAACCACGCGTCTCCTTAGGCAGATAAGGGTAGATATGCCAATAGTCCTTCACGTTGGCTACCGAGTCTTTGTTGGCTGCCTGCGCACGATGGATAGCCTTATTGATATTCTCCGGACCACAGTTATAGGCTGCTATCACCAGGTTCCAGTCGCCGAATATCTTATACAAATCGCGCAGATAGCGAGCGGCAGCCAGCGATGCTCTCTGCGGATCGCGACGCTCATCTACCAACGAGTTCACATTCAAGCCGTACTGCTTACCCGTGGTGAGCATGAACTGCCACAAGCCCGTGGCGCCTACACGACTGACGGCCTTCGGGTTCAGTGCCGACTCTATGATGGGAAGATACTTCAGCTCTAAAGGCAGCTGATATATCTCCAGTGCCTCTTCGAAGATGGGCATATAGAAGTTTGAGGCTCCCAGCATGTAGCTGATGGAGTGGCGGAGGCGTCCGCTATAGCGATCAATGAATTTCTGCACCACATCGTTGTATGCCATCTCCATGATACATGGCATGCGGCTCAGGCGCTCAATATACTCATCTCTTGAATAGGTAGGATTGACGTCGCTCGTATGACAGTCTGCATCCTCTTCCAGATAGGTCTTCGACATGTAGAGGTTCATCAGAGAATCCAAATCATAGGTCATGGCCTCGGGGAACTCAATCACTTCCTCGTTACCTTCCTGATCGGTCACTATTATCTCGTCTTCGTCGTCACTCTCCTCCTCCACGGTTGTCACCTCCTGGGCACTCATGGACAAAGGCATCAAGGCAAGGAAGGCTAAAAGCATGCACCATTTGGTCACCTTGCCCAAAAACAATATATTGCTATTTATCTTCATCGTTCTTTTTACGTTTTCACTTTAAAAGTTCAGTTTACAACTCAAGCCCAAGGACTGCGAATCCAACAGGCTGCCACCACCGTGATTCGGAATGACAGCAGGCTCTACTTTCAAGCTGAGGTCTTTTGAAATGTCGAATGCCGAGAGCTCAGCGTCCACATAGGCGTCAATCACCGAGATGGCATAGACACCCAGCATGACAAAGAAGCTCATGTCGCGCCAGCGGCGGTACTTATCCTTACGGCTCTTGAATATTTCCTTATATTTCTCTTCATTTTGCGGTGTAATAACCCTTCCCAAGTGCAGGAACTTGTTATACGAAGCCGTACCGGGGTCATCGTCCATGATGTCCAAATAAGCCTGAGAGTAGTCTTTATACATCATGTTGTTCCACGTCAGCGCATAGATACAACCAATGAATCCGCCATAGATAATCGGCAGCTTCCAGAACTTACGATTATAAATCTGGCCTGCTCCGGGCAACACCAAAGCCAACCACAAAGCTCGCTGCGGATTGGGTTTCCAGGTGTTCCAGTCACGCTTTTTCTTTTCCTTCCTGACTACCACGGAGGTTGTATCGACTACGACAGACAAAGAGTCACCGCCAGCAGACAGTGTGTCTCCCATCAGGATTTTGGCGTCAGCCTTGGCCACAGAATCCATGACGGCCAAGTCTTCCGTCTGAGCCTGACAGGTCATACCCGTAAGGAGCATCATGACTATCAAAATCCACTTACCCATTCGCTCCATCCAGTGCGTTCATAATGCGCTCCAGCTGTTCCTCATTGTCAAACTGGATGCTGATTTTTCCTTTTCCCTTTGGCGAACAGGTCATCTGTATCTTTGCCTGGAAGAACTGAGCAAGACGCTCCTTCAGCACATTAAACTCCTCGGGAAGCTGACTCTTGGAGGTAATCTTGCCTTTGGCCGTCTTCACCTCATCGCCACTCTTCAGGGCCTGAACCATCTCCTCGACCTTTCGAACGGATAGCTGTCCCTGTTGCACCTCCTTGAATACCTTAATCTGCTGCGAGGGACTGTCGATAGCCAACAAAGCGCGGGCATGTCCCATCTCTATCTCATGATTCTTCAGCGCTATCTGTACTTGTGCCGGCAACTTCAGCAGACGCAGGTAGTTGGTCACTGCGGCACGGCTTTTGCCTACACGCTCTGATATCTTGGCCTGTGTCATACCTGTAGTCTCTGCCAAATGCTGATAAGCCAGCGCTATCTCAATGGCATTCAAGTCTTCACGCTGGATATTCTCTACCAGCGCCATCTCCATCACACCCTGATCTTCCACCGAAACGATGTAGGCAGGAATCTTGGTGAGGCCTGCCAACTGAGAGGCACGCCAACGGCGTTCGCCGGCAATAATCTGGTATTTCTCGCCCTCGACCTTTCGCAGCGTTACGGGCTGGATGATGCCCAACTCACGAATGCTGTTGGCCAACTCCTGCAAAGCGTCCTGGTCAAACTCACGGCGAGGCTGGTTGGGATTGGGCTCTATCAGGGTTATCTCCACCTCGTTGAGGTTTGACGAGCCCTCGGTCTTCACATCACTATGCGTATCTATCAGCGCATCCAAGCCACGCCCAGTACTGATGTCATCAAGGCCGCGTCCTAAAACGCTTCTATCAAATTTCTTCTTTACAGCCATAATGGTTTCTTAAATCTATGCATTCTTCGAAATAATCTCCTTGGCCAGCGACAGATGGTTCTTGGCTCCCGTAGAGTCTGCGTCGTACAAGATGACAGGCAGACCGTGCGAAGGACTTTCCGAAAGCTTGACGTTACGCTGAATGACGGTCTTGAAAACCAGCTCCTGGAAATGGCGTTTGACCTCATCATATATCTGGTTTGCCAAACGGAGACGCGAGTCATACATGGTCAGCAGGAAACCTTCTATCTCCAGCTTCGGATTCAGTTTCTGCTTAATAATCTTAATGGTATTCAGCAACTTAGAGATACCTTCGAGCGCGAAATACTCGCATTGCACCGGAATAATCACCGAATCGGCAGCCGTCAGCGAGTTGACCGTAATGAGTCCCAACGACGGAGAGCAGTCTATGAGGATAAAGTCATACTCATCGCGAATGGGCTTCAGCACCTCACCGATAATCTTCTCACGGTTCTGCAGGTTCAACATCTCTATCTCGGCTCCTACCAGATCTATATGACTTGGAATAATGTCAAGTCCCTCAATATCAGTAGTATAGATGGCATCGCGAACGTCTGCCTTATTGATAATACATTCATACATTGAGCAGTCTACCTCTTGTATGTCGACACCTAAGCCACTGGATGCATTGGCCTGCGGGTCAGCATCAACAACAAGGACTGTCTTCTCCAGCGTAGCCAATGAGGCTGCCAAATTAATGGTCGTGGTGGTCTTGCCAACACCGCCTTTCTGGTTCGCTAATGCAATAATCTTTCCCATATCCTTTTCTTACCTTGTGTACATAATAGGATGCAAAGGTACGAATTTTCTGCGAGAATTTTCCAAATATCAACCTTTTTTAGTAATTTTGCAGCCAAATAGTTGATATTTAATGAAAAATAAGAGACCACTTATACTGATTTCGAACGATGACGGCTATCAAGCCAAGGGTATTCATGAACTGGTTCGCATGGTGCGCAGCTATGGCGATGTGCTGGTATGTGCGCCTGATGGTGCCCGCAGCGGTATGGCCTGTGCTTTCTCTGCCAACATTCCCCTTACGCTGACCTTGAGGCACAAGGAGGAAGGTGTCGAGGTGTGGTCGTGCAATGGAACGCCTGTGGACAGTGTAAAGATGGCTCTGGCAGAGCTGTGTCCGAGGCTGCCAGACATGGTCATTGGCGGCATCAACCACGGCGACAACTCGTCGGTCAACACACACTACTCCGGCACGATGGGCGTTACGATGGAAGGTTGCATGAAACATATTCCTAGTGTTGCCTTCTCACTATGCGACCATCAGGAGGATGCCGATTTCGAACCCTTACGCCCCTATATAGAAAAGGTAACGCAGCAGGTACTACGCGACGGACTGCCGCTGGGTGTATGTCTCAATATCAATTTCCCGTTGCTGACGGAAGAAGACAAGAACACCAAGGGCTACCAAGGTGTCAAGGTATGCCGTATGTCAAAAGGCACCTGGACCAGAGAAGTCAGTAAATTCCACCATCCGCGCGGCTATGACTACTGGTGGATGGTAGGACGCTTTCAGAACGACGAGCCTGAAGCAGAAGACACAGACCGATGGGCTTTGGACCACGGCTATGTAGCCATCACGCCAACGCGCGTCGATGTGACAGCCTACGAGGCCATCGGCCTGATTAACAGTTGGAACCTATAGAAAAGAAAGGAGCCAGCAGCACATGAAGTATTATCTGATAGTTGGTGAAGCCTCGGGCGACTTACACGCATCGCACTTGATGCAATCGCTGAAGGCACGCGACCCGGAAGCACAGTTCCGCTTCTTTGGCGGCGACCTGATGACAGCAGTAGGAGGCCAGCGGGTGAAACACTATCGTGAGCTGGCATATATGGGTTTCGTGCCCGTGCTTTTGCACCTGCCAACCATTCTGAAGAACATGAAGATGTGCAAGCAGGACATCAAGCAGTGGCAACCCGACGTCGTCATTCTCGTAGACTACCCTGGCTTCAATCTCAGCATTGCCAAATATGTGCATCAGGAGGGCATCTGCCCTGTCTACTATTACATCTCTCCAAAGATCTGGGCATGGAAGGAATATCGCATCAAGAACATCAAGCGCGACGTTGACGAACTGTTTTCAATCCTTCCGTTCGAAGTCGATTTCTTTGAGCAGAAACACCACTACCCTATTCACTACGTAGGCAATCCTACGGCCCAGGAGGTCAGGGAATTCCTGAAGGCGAAGGGCGAGAAGCGGGAATCTGGTGCTGCGAAACCCATCATTGCCCTCTTGGCAGGAAGCAGGATGCAGGAGATTAAAGATAACCTGCCCGCCATGATTGATGCCACAAGCCATCTGGCAGACCAATACGACCTAGTGCTGGCAGGTGCTCCTTCCATAGAACCGTCGTATTACGCCAAATTCCTTGCTGAAAGCCCTGTCAGGCTGGTGATGAACCAGACATACTCCCTACTCTCGCAAGCCACCGCAGCCTTGGTTACCAGCGGCACGGCAACACTCGAGACGTGCATGTTCCGAGTGCCGCAAGTAGTATGCTACGAGACACCCCTACCCCAACTGATTGGCTTCCTGAAACGCCATTTCATCAAGGTCAGGTACATCTCGCTGGTTAACCTGATAGTCAACCGCGAAGTCGTTCCTGAGCTGGTAGCCGAGACCTTTGGCGTAGAGAATATCAAGCGTGAGCTGCAGGCCATTCTCCCCGGCGGCAAGCATCGTCAGCAGATGCTAGACGACTACGAGGAGGTGCATCAGCGTCTTGGCGAGAGTCAGGCTCCCGACCGCGCAGCAGACATCATGCTGAAGCTGTTGAAACGTTAATCCATATTAAACATAAGCTATTATGATGAAGTATTTATCTATTTTCGGCTTCGATCCGAAGAAGCACAACGTCAAGACCGAAATGCTGGCTGGACTGACCACGTTTCTAACCATGTCGTACATTCTTGCCGTCAACCCCATCATCCTCAGCGATGCGGGTATGGACAAGGGTGCCGTATTCTCTGCAACCATCATTGCAGCCGTCATTGCTACTGTGACGATGGCCCTCTATGCCAAGATGCCTTTCGCATTGGCCTCAGGTATGGGACTGAACGCCTTTTTCGCCTATACGCTGGTTATCACGATGGGCTACACGTGGGAACAGGCCCTGGCGGCGGTACTGTTGGAAGGTGTGGTATTCATCATACTGACCATCTTCAAAGTGCGTGAGGCCATTGTCAACTGCATCCCGCTCGACCTTCGCTACTCAATCTCCGTGGGTATCGGACTGTTCATTGCCTTTATCGGCTTGAAGAACGGCGGCATCATCATTGCCAGCGAAGCAACGATAACAGGGTTGGCTACCTGGAACGCCACTTCATTAGTGGCTATGGGTGGAATTCTGTTGGGAACTGTGCTACTGGCCATGAAGATAAGAGGTGCGCTGTTCTATACTATTCTGCTGATGACCGTCGTCGGCATTCCCTTCGGTGTGACGCACATGCCCGACAGTTTCTCGCTCGTCAGCCTGCCAGCATCGATAGAGCCCATCGCCTTCCACGTTGACCCCTCACGTTTCCTAGCGTTCGACCTGGACTATATCATTGTAGTGATGACGCTGCTCTTCATGGATCTGTTCGACACTATCGGTACACTCATGGGCGCCTCGATTGGTGCAGGAATGGTCGACGAGAACGGCAACGTGCCCAACCTGAACAAAGCCTTGATGGCTGATGCCGTAGGTACGACGGTAGGTGCACTCTGCGGTACGTCAACCGTTACCACCTATGTAGAAAGCACGACAGGTATTGCCGAGGGAGGACGTACGGGATTAACGTCCTTTACGGTAGCCATGCTCTTCTTTGTGGCCCTGTTCTTCTCGCCTATCTTCCTGATGATTCCTTCCGCTGCCACTACGAGTGCGCTCTTCCTGGTAGGTGTTATGATGATGCGCCCCATACTACACATCGACTTCGTGCACTTCCGCACCGGTATGCCTTGCTTCGTCACGATGATGATGATGCCTTTCACGGCCAGTATCTCTGAAGGTATCGTGCTGGGCATGCTCTCTTATATCATCGTCAAAGTCTGCATCGGCCAAGGCAAGCAGCTCTCGCTGTTCATGTATGTTCTAGGTGCACTTTTCATTCTGAAATATATTGCTCCATTGATTTAACTTAACCAATCTGATAAAAGAATTATGAAGAAAACTATCTTTTCGTTGCTTTGCTTGGCTATCGGCATGACAGCCAGCGCACAAAACATTCAGTTACACTACGACTTCGGCCGTAACATCTACACTGGTGAGGAGTCGAATCGCCAGAAGGTAACCATCACCCTCGAGCAGTTCAAAGCAGACAAATGGGGTTCGTGGTACTACTTTGTCGACGTAGACCTCTCAAGTCACTTCACTGAGAGTGCTTACACAGAGATTTCGCGTGAGTTCAACCTTGGCAAGCAGTCGCCTTTTGCCGCCCATGTGGAATACAACGGTGGTCTGAGCCGTAACGGCAGTTTCCAACAGGCAGGTCTTTTAGGCGCAGCTTACAATGGTCACACGGAAGATTTCTCGAAGACATGGTCCGTACAGCTGCTGTATAAGCAGTTTTTCAAGAGCTACGACAACACCCACGCCTATGCCAGCGCTCAGCTGACAGGTGTCTGGGGTCTGAATTTCCTAAATAACAAGCTGCGCTTTGCGGGTTTCATCGACTTCTGGCGTGGTGAGAAGGCTAACGGACATGGCTGCCTCGTCATTCTCTCAGAGCCCCAGCTCTGGTATAACTTCACCGAGCATTTCAGCGTAGGTACTGAATGGGAGTTCTCGAACAACTTCGTCTACAACTCCGACCCTACCAGCACGAAGACCTTCTTCTGGAACCCTACGCTGGCTGTTAAATGGAACTTCTGATTATCTGATAATAGCGCTCCAACCTCCGCCAGGCAACAGCCTAACGCGCAGCGTTTCGCCCTTGGTTACCTGGCGTGAGCGCTTCTGATAGTCAGTAGCGTCGCGGTCGGCATTCACCCCGTCAACGAAGATTTCAGCCTGGTGCGAACCCTCGCTGAGCATGTCGAGACGGATATCGAGGTCACGCGGTTGCCAGTTGGTCATAGCCGCAACATACCACGTCGAGCCTTTCCTGCGAGCCAGCGCCACGTATTCGCCCAGCTTGCCGTCAATGGCTACGGTCTCGTCGAATACGGTAGGTATCTGACTGATGAAGTCCGTTGTCTCCTGCTCCTTCATATACTTAGAGGGCGAGTCGGCCAGCATCTGCAGAGGAGCGTCAAAAATGGTATACATAGCCACCTGATGAGCTCGGGTTCCCTGACTCATTGGGTGGTTATTGTTTCCAAAAAACTTGTCCTTCGTAGCGTTGGTCATGGCGCCTGGCGTATAGTCCAGCGGACCTACCAGCTGACGCAGATAGGGTATGGTGACGTCGTAGCGTAGCTGGTCGTGCAACGGACCGTCGCCCACACGCGGCTCCCACTTCGAGTTCTCCAGGCCTTTCACGCCTTCGAAGTTGACGATGTTAGGCCATGCCTGCTGAATACCCGTAGGCCGATAGCCATGGTAGTCGAGCAACAGCTGGTGGCGTGCCGCACTTGCAGCCAAAGCCCAAGCTGATTGCATGACCAATTGGTCGTCACGATCGAAGAAATCGACTTTGAATCCCTTCACGCCCATGTCTGCATAGTGTTTGAAGACAGCCTCCGTATCCTTGATGGCATTGCACCACGACGACCACAAAATGATGCCTACGCCTTTCTTCTTGGCGTGTGCCAGCAGGCGTTTCAAATCTATCTCCTCGTTGAGCTCGCTGCGCAGCGACTCCTTGCCACTCCAACCCTCGTCAACGATAATGTACTCCAACTTGTTCTCCGCCGCAAAGTCTATATAATAGAGATAGGTGTCAGTATTCATGCCGGCACGGAAGTCAACGCCTGTCAGCATGGTGGCGTTCCACCAGTCCCAAGCTACCTTGCCGGGACGTATCCACGACGTGTCCTTTATCTGACACTTGGGGCCGAAACGCTGTGGCAGCTGCGCGTTGAGCAGCTGTCGATCTTTTGTGGTGACAAGTACGATACGCCAGGGCATAGAGCCCTTGACATCCTTGGCGATAAAGGCGGCACGTTGCGTGGGTACCAGGTTCAGACGGGCATAGCCGCCAATGGCTTCCTTGGTGGGATAAGGTGCGAAGTCGGCCTTCAAACCGTGTTCGCCATGCTTTACCAGGAACATTCCCGGATAGTCGACGGCTCCCATGTCGGCAATAACTGCCAGTTTTCCTTCGGGCAGACGTACGGCCAACGGATTGATGGCCAGCGAGTCTTTGAACAGCTTCGACAGCGGCTGCATGTCGTAGTACGACTCAAAGGAGAAACAATAGCGCTCGCCTCCGCGGTTGTCATTTACATAGGGTACAAAGGCCTCGTAGTCGCCAGCGAAGTTGAACTCGGCGGTCTCGCTGCTGACGGTGACACCCCGCTTGCCCAACACGCTGATGCGATAGGCGGCAGCGTCGTTGTCAGCGCGGAAGTCAATGCCGTACTGGCCATTGCTGACTGTCAGGGCATTACCCTTCACTTTTCCCGACAGTTTCTTCAGTGGACCGTTGAGGGCGATCTCTGAAGTCGTCAGCACGGTGGTCGTGCCATGCTGGACCTCCCACGTCAGACCGTTGTTGCCTGCGTGTACCGTCACTTGCAGCTGTCCGTCAGGCGACAGCAGCTTGTAGTCTTTGGCCTGTATACCGACAGCCAATGCTGTCATGAGTGTCAATAGTAGTTTTCGCATGATGTTTTTATGTTTATTGGAATTGGAATACGAAGTTGTGAAGTGTGCAGAGCGACTGCTCCTTGACGTCTGACTTGAAAACGAAGAACAGGGCATGCTTGCCTGCGAGTGCATTCTCCTTGGCGTCGTTGGCGATGCCTATAGCCAGGTCATACTGCTTTTTCTCCATGTCGGCCTTCAGGTCTATGTGACCTATCTTCTTACCGCCCTGCGATGTCCACGGACGGTCTAACATGACCTCAATGGTGCCGTTGATGCCTGCCGGTGTGGCTCGCAGGATGAGCATCAGATTGCCGGAATTGGCCAGCCGCTCAGCATCGAAGTTGAAGTACTTGTAGCCCACGATGGATCCGTCGGTGTTGTTCACCACGTCGTTGGTATTGTAACGCAGGTCGTAGGGAGCGCTGAACTTGTCGGTGGAGGCAAGGGCCTGCTCTGTACTCATCTCGGGCGTGCCGCCGTAGCTAGCCTCAACGTACGAACCATAGAACACGTTGTTAGGCCACTTATGCTCGGCCACCTTCGGCCCTGTGTACCAACAGGCGATGCCGGCCGAATGGCATTCGAAAGGATCGAGTCCGTCCAAGGCAAATCCTTCTGACGTATACTCACCCTCAGAAATCTCTACCTTGCCACCGGCACCTTCTTCCACCTTGACGCTGATGGGTGCGACCATGGCCTGACGGGCAAACTCGTTCAGTCCCGACTGACGATGGTAGAACACATACCACTGGCCGTTGACTTCACAGATGCTGCCGTGTGTGTTGCCGCTGACGTTGGCCGAGGCTATCGTGTTGCCCTGCTCGTCTTTCTCGCGGGCTCGTCCGTCGATGATGGTGCCGCCGTAGGTCCACGGTCCCAGCGGCTGGTCGCTATAGGCGTAGGCCAGCGTGTAGTTGGTGCCTGGCAGTCCGAACTCACCGTCCTTGGTCCAACGGCTGTAGATGAAGACATACTTGTCTTTGATTTTACGGATGCTGGAGGCTTCGAAGAACCGGAAGTCGCCTGGCTGCTCTCGACCTGACACCATATCCTCTATGACCTTCGTGCCGGGTTTGACAGTTGCCATCGTGGTTGGGTCGAGTTCGGCAGCGTAGGAGCGCTGGAAGCCCCAATAGCCATATACACGCCCGTCGTCGTCAACAAACACAGCCGGGTCGAACTGCAGCACGCCATCGGTCTTGTTGGCATCGTCCTTGCTCCAGTTGACCACTTCGAACGGTCCGTCGGGCCTGTCGCTCTTGGCCACTAGTCCGTTGCGGCCCCAAGCCTGGTCATTGGGATAGAAGTAGTAGGTTTTCTTGCCGTTGGCATCGGTTGCCAGAGCTATATCGGGTGCAAAGAGCACGTCAGCCGTTCCTGCAGAGTCGAAGGGTTCGCCTTTGGCGTTCTTGTCGATACGCAGTATCTCGCCATCGAAACGCCAGTTATTGAGCGAGTCTACCGATGCCGACCACACTACCTGCTCCAAGCCGCAGTAGTCACTGATGCGTGTGTCGTGCGAACCATAGATGTACACGCGTTGCTTGCCGGGCTGGTCGGGATCTTCAAATACGTAAGGCTCACCGTCGGGTATGTGCTCCCACAGGGGCAGATAGGGGTTACCTACGGTTTTCATGACGGCAGTCTGTTCCGCCGCTGCTTCTGTTGCCTGACGGTTACATGCCGTTGTCAGCATGCCGCTGGCGGCTGCTAATACTACGCAGCTTAAGGGTTTCATGTTCATAGTCGTTTATGTCTTTAGTTAGATTTTTCTCTTTATTTTGCTGCTGCTCTGCGCTCTCACTCCAGGTCTACCACGGTGATGCCGGCGCCACCGAACTGCACATGCTCGTCTTTGGCTCTAGCTACGTTGGGAACGGTATTCAGATACTGACGTATGAGTTGTCGCAGGATGCCCGTGCCCGTACCATGCAAAATACGTACGCGTGAGAGTCCTATCAGGATGGCATCGTCAATGAAGTGCATCACGGTGTCTATAGCCTCGTCACCACGCATGCCTCTGACGTCTATGTCCTGATGGAAGTTCTGCTTGCGGTCTTCTATCGTCGAGCGTGTCACCTTCGAGGTCTGGATGGCCAGATGGGCATGTTTGTCGGTCGTAACGCTGCTGGCGGCCTTGCTCTTCTCACAGCGCTCCAGCTGTTCCACCTTCACCTTGCTTCTGAGTCCGCCGAAGATGACCGTGGCCTGCTTGCCCTGCACGCTTTCTACTTCGCCAACGCTGCTGGTGCCTTTGATGCGCACGCTGTCACCTGCTGCCAACGGACGGTTGGCATCGTTCAGGCTGGCTTTGGCACGCTCGGCCAGCTTCTCGCTGACAGCCTTCTGCTCGACACCCTTCTTCTCCTTGCGCTGAGCCTTGCGGGCCTTGCGTTCCTCCATCTGACGCAGCTTACGGGCAAAGTCCTCCTCGCTCATCAAGCCGCGCGTGTCGTCGCTGACTACCTGCTCGCGGAACTGCTGCAACTCCTCTCTCACTATGCGCGTACGCTCCTTCTCGGCTTGGGCCTCGCGTATCTCGCGAATGGTATTCTCTATCTTTTGGTTTGCCTGCCGCAGCAGCTCGTCGGCCTGCTCCTGAGCACGCTTCAGTATCTGCTTGCGCTCGCGCTCTATCTCTTCCAGGTTGGTCTCGTAGCGCGCTATGCTGCCCTCCAGCGACTTTTCGTGTTGGTGAATGGTCTGACGCTTGCCTTCCCAGTAGCGCTTGTCGCGAACGATGTCCTGCAGATACTTGTCACTCTGTATATACTCTGAGCCTACTATCTCCGAGGCGTCGCTGATGACCTCCTCGGGAATGCCTGTCTTACGGGCTATCTCGATGGCGAAGCTCGAACCCGGCTGACCTATCGACAGCTGGAACAAGGCCTGCATCTGGTGGCGATCGTAGAGCATGGCTCCATTCACCACTCCGGGATGGTCTTCGGCAAAGTGCTTCAGGTTCTGGTAGTGGGTGGTGATGACGCCGAAGGCCTGCTTCTTCCAGAACTGTTTCAGCACCGCCTCGGCAATAGCTCCGCCGATAGCGGGTTCCGTGCCGCCTCCGAACTCGTCTATTAATAATAAGGTGTGGGCGTCGGCCTGCTTCATCATGTTCTTCATGTTCAGCAGGTGACTCGAATAGGTCGACAGGTCGTCGGCTATCGATTGCTCGTCGCCGATGTCTATCATCAGATGGCGGAACACGCCACACGTCGAACGGTCGCCAATGGGTATCGGCAGTCCGCATTGCAACATATACTGCAACAGGCCTACTGTCTTCAGACACACCGACTTACCTCCGGCATTGGGTCCTGAGATAATCAGCAGTCGGCCTAAGTTCTTGCTTTTTCCCTCTTCCTTTTGACTTTCGCCCTCCAGACGTATATCCAGCGGCACGACCTTCTTCTCCTGCTTGGCCAGCGAACGCTGAAGCAGGGGATGAATGGCTCGAATCCAGTCTACATGCGGTTCGCCTTTTACCTGCGGCTCGAAGGCCTGCATCTGCTCAGCCAGCGCCGCCTTGGCCTGAAGCAGGTCTATAGCGGCCAGAAAACGATACGAGTCGAGCACTTGCGGTACCTGCGGGCGCAACTCGTCGCTGAAGACGGTCAATATGCGGATGATTTCACGGCGCTCCTGGGCCTCCAGCTCGCGCACCTTGTTATTAGCCTCCACCACCTCAGCAGGCTCTATGAACACTGTCTTGCCCGTGGCCGACTCGTCGTGCACAATGCCGTTGATTCTGCGTTTCACGCCTGGCGCAACAGGAATCATCAGTCTTCCGTCGCGCACCGTTGGAGCGGTGTCTTGAGCCACCAGCCCCTCGCGCTGAGCCGTATGCAATATAGTATATAAGGTACGCGATATCGAGCCCGCCGTCTGCTCCATGTCGTGACGGATGCCAGCCAGCACCATCGAGGCCGAGTCCTTTATCTTTCCGAATTTATCCAATATCGAGTCTATGCGGCGTATCATGGCCGGGAACGTCTCGACGCCCTCTGCCATCCGGTGTAGAGCAGGGTAATCGAAGGTTGAAGGCACATCGTCATTCGCACTTCGTCCATCGTCTTTATTAAGAAAATCCACAATTTTTCCTATCGTCTCCAGCGAGCGACGCAAGTCCCACAACTCAGCTTCCTCCAGATGCGTGTTCTCCAGTCTGATGCGGGCCACCGACTCGCGCACGTCGAAGAAAAAGTTCAGCTCGGGCTTCTCCGTAGACTCCTCAAGCCTGCGGAACTCGCGCACCTGCTCCAGCAGCTCGTTCACCACGTCAGCGTCGGCCGAGAAGGCAATCTCGTCAACCTTCTCCTTGCCCAGCGTCGACAGGCACAACTCCCGAAGCAAACGCCGTATTTCGTCAAAGCCTATCTTCGACTCAAAGTTCTTAGGATAAATCATGCCTGCAAAATTACGAAGAAAATGCCACTTAGACACGATACATTAAGAGTTTTAAACACTATAACGGGTTAAAAAATCTTAAAGGGAGGATAATTCTCCATTCTTCATTCTTCATTCTTCATTTTAAGTTGTACCTTTGCAGCCGGTTTCAAGAAAGCCACCCTTTGGAGAGATGGTAGAGTGGTCGATTACAGTAGTCTTGAAAACTACCGTACCGAGAGGTACCGGGGGTTCGAATCCCTCTCTCTCCGCTTTTTAATGAAAAGGGAACCTTACGGATTCCCTTTTTTTTGTGTCTGAAAATCAACTACTTGCATTTTTAACCCATTGAAAATCTGCTATATAGAGGGAGGAACGTCCCAAAAATGACATAAGCAGTCATTGGACATCTTCCGCTATTATAAGCACGGAATGTATTACCAGATGTATTACCGCCCCCCGCTGTCAATAGTTTAAAGTAATACTTTTAGTTAAAAATGAACAAGACACCGTTATTAGAGTTCGTTTACAACCGCAAAAAGACTGCGGCAACGAACAGGGAGGCAGCTGTTGAGCTCAGAATCACTTTTGAGCGCAAACAGAAGTACATGACAACAGGCATCAGGCTCCTGCCGAAGCATTGGCATAGGGGTGCTGTGGTAAATCGAATT
>JAFPEE010000041.1 GCA_017389705.1 Prevotella sp. | reverse complement strand
TTCTCTCTTTTAAGTTAAAACGTACACTAAAATTGAACTGCAAATGTTTCATGAAATGTTTCAAATGTGATTTATCGTCTTCTGACAACGTATCGCATAATGCATTAGCAGACACAATATGAAAGAGTACACTCGATATTACATTGCTTTCATCATCCTGTTTGATGCCGCTCAGTTCAAGCAGGTCTACAACGAATTGCTCTATCTTTTCCCGTTCCATACGGCTAGAGTTTTTTGATTTCACCAAAAAGGTCACACAAAGCTTTATGCATACCGCCGACAATGTCTTGTCGCATGCCTACTACGCGACGCTCCAGCTGGTGCGTCTTGCGCAGGTAGTTATACACCTCGAAGGCTGCCTCCCAATAGCACAAGCGTATGCGGTGCTTTTCGTATTGCACACCAGCAAGGAAGAAAAGGTACTCTTTGAGCATTAAGATCATCTCTCTATTATCGTCAGAGTTGAGCTTATGCTTCTTCATGATGGCCTTGATATTCGCTTTCGCAATGGCCAGTTGTTCTTTTTCGTACTTTGTCATAATAATTTTTGTTTTTTGCAGCGGACGACAGCGGGACAGTAACTTTGTGCGCATACTTTTTTCTCCTTTTCTTGGTCGTTCCAAGAATTATGTGTATCTTTGTACGGTGGAAGAATGATGTTATTACATATTTAGTCACGGGACAGACAGCCGAGTCATGTCAGCCGTTACACCTAAGTACCTGTCTCCACGGCTAACTCAACGCCGATGGGTAGGAGAATATGATTAGATATTAAGATGTATAACTAAATAAAACTTTACGACAATGATAAAAAATAGATTTTTCTGGCTGATGGTCCTGCCGATGATGTTGAGCTTCGGCTTCGCATCGTGTTCGTCGAACGACAATCCGGAGGATGATGATATTACAGTTATTGATCCCGGAAGTGCAGAATTCAATCCCGAAGTGCTCGCCATAGCGACGCTCTATGTAGCCGATGGTGTGGATCCCGACCTGCGACAGGCCTTTCAGTGGGGATGCGCCACAGAGGATGCCAGCCCAGAGTGGGGTGATGTACTTTTACTGAACAAACTGACTGACGTGAGTGAGGATGTGCTGAAGAGGCTGATCGAGTCTCAATCCTCAAATTTTCTCATCTGTCTGGTGAATCCCGTGAAAGCCGAGATTGATGCATTTGCTGAGAGCCACGACTGGTTTGATATTGAAACGGATAACGTGGACGATGATCTGCTCATCTACGCTTTCAACACAGACAATCACCGCTACCTCATTTCTAAGCCCGCAACCGAGGAGGGAGGTGACCCCATCGAGGCTAACCTGAACCGCGCACAGATGTACTACGTCCATATTTCTGCTATGCTTTCCGACTTCAATCAGAATCAGGAGAACGGCTCCAAGGAGAAAGACAAAGAAGGCAAGACCGAAATGGAGGACTTCGCAAATGCCCTTCACTACTCGGTCACTTACCCCTTCGCCTCCTACCATAAGTTCAGAGAATTACTCTGGTCGGACGCTGACTATATGAGCGGAAGCGGCTCAATGACCGCTAATTACGATATCTACATGGTTCACGTCTATGAGGGCGAGCCCGGCGCGGGCGATTACTACGGCGTGAAGATGACCGCCAGCGTCGCCAATGCCGGCATGTGGAGAGGCAAGGGATGGAACCGTCACGGCGGGACCTATGTGCGCTGGTGTGGAGCTTCCTGCAGACGCTTTTATGCGGAGTCACACCTGATTAGTTCTATGGACGCCAATTGGTTTGAAGACCTGACTAGCAGAATCATGTTCACATCAGGCGGATACCCGTCGCCCTCAACAACCGTTGGTCAGACCTCATATGAGGACAGAAACTCTTTCAGCTTGTCTATGAGCCAGTCTGTCGGCGGCGAGCTATCAAAAGAGAGTAAAGGTGCTGATTCTTCGACAAGTGCGAAGGGAAGCCTTAACTTCTCATTCAGTGAGAGTTGGGAGTGGAGTCATACAGAGTCTCGTACCATCAGTGATGTGGATATTGTCAACATGGCGGCGAGAGGCAACTGGGCTGCCTGGGCACTCAACTTCAACAACCTGCCCGAATTTAAATGGAGTGAGGACTATGGTTATGACATCAAGAACAATCAGGCCAGCCGAGGCACTATGGATATCCACACCTCATGGCTGTGGTACGATAGTAGCGGCAAGGACAATGATAACCGTGCCCCCTATGTGCTCTGCACTTATATGGACGTAGAATACGAGATGTGGAGTTTCATAAGCACCAGTGCTGACAACAAACAAGACATTTGGAAAATCATTCCGACTGAAATTAAGAGAATTACGCTGCCTAAGATGGTGAACACCACCGCAGGCCCGCTGAAAATTGTGAACGACTTGCCCAATGGCATGACCATCTCGAACATCAAGGTAATTACCACCAACAATCAGGTAGCCAGCGAGTTCGAGAATACTGTGCCCAATGGCGGTGAGAGGGTGCTTGGTGCATACAACACAAAGTACAAATACATCGTGACATTCAAAGGCAAGACGCGCGACGGAAAGGTCAATAACTACAAGTACTCGCTGAACCCAAGTATCAAGGTCAATCACAAAGAAACGACCGTTATCTATGCAGGCAGCGACTTCAAGGTTCAGAAATGAACTCACAGATCACGGGAACAGGTGATTGATCTTTTTCACACATAAAGGGGTCAGGATGCTTCGTGACACGAATCAGAGGGGTGCCCAGCCAAACTGACTGGCAGCACCCCTCTGGGTTCTTGCAGGGTTCGTGTAACAGAAGAACCATCCCTCTGTGACACATTGCAACGCCACATTTCAGCACTTATGGCTCCATCATCTTGCGAATGGCTGTTTCCAGCTGTGGGTCGCGTCCGTTGATATAATCTTCAGGAGTATTATAGACCTCGATATCAGGCAGCAGCTCCTGATTCTCCATATACTGGCCCTTCATATCCTTTTTGCCTACCTGCGGAATACCGAAAACCATCGTGGGGTCCATCAGCGTCTCCCACCACACGGAGGTGGCCGTTCCTGCTACGGCAGAGCCAATAAGAGGACCTATGCCCAGCTCACGATAGACCCATGGGAAGCCAGAGCCATTGCTGTAGCAGTCTTCGTTCATCAGCACACACGACTTTCCCACCCACTTGTTCAAGGGGTCGCGGCCTACATAACGACCTCGAGGTACGAAGTTGTGATAAAGACGTCCACTCAGCAGGGTACACAAGTCGTCGTGAAGCCAGCCTCCGCCATTATAGCGTTCGTCTACGATGACGGCCTTGCGGTTACGGTTCTTGTCGCTCAGCAGCTCGCTATAGACCTCACGGAAGCCTGCGCTGTTCATGGACTTGATGTGCACGTAAGCCACCTGTCCTCCTGACAGGCTGTCGACCAGCTGACGGTTGCGGTCAACCCAACGCTTATAGATTAGGGTGCTGAGCTGCGACTGGCTGACAGGCTTGACGATGACGTCGAAGGTATGGCCGCCTTGTGGCTTGCGGACGGTGACATGGACGGGTTTTCCCGCCTTGCCGTCGAGCATCCAGTTATAATCCTGACCAGCCTTGACGGGATGACCGTCAATCTGCTCAATGATGCATCCCGGGGTGACACCCGTCTTCTTTACGGCAAAGGGGCCGCGCTTGATGACTTCCTGCACCCGCAGGCCATCGCCCTGGTAAGAGGGGTCGAAAAAGAGGCCAAGGCTGGCGGTCTGGAGGTCTGCGCCATCAGGATAGTAGCGTGCTCCTGTATGCGATGCATTCAACTCGCCCAGCATCTCACTCAGCATGTCACGGAAGTCGTGATTGTTGTTGATATGAGGCAGGAAACGCTCATAGACCTTGCGATAGCCTTCCCAGTCGACACCATGAATGTGAGGGTCGTAGAACTTATCCTTCACCTGACGCCATACATGGTTGAACAGATACTGACGCTCCTGGTAGGGTTGCCAACAGAAGGGAGCCTCGAAGCTGACCGTCTCCTGCTTGTTCTTGGCTAGGTCGAGCTTCTTGATGCCTCGCGACACCAGATAGAGGTGCTTGAAATCCTTGTCAGCCTGCATATTGCCGCGGCCCACGCCTTTCATCACCAGCTCCGTATTCTTTTCACGAAGGTTGTGCATCCACAGGTCGTAGCCGTCTTCGAAGGTTGCCTGGTAGTAGAGGGTATCGCCACCGGGCGAGAGAATGGCATCGCCCAGATGGCTGGAGTTGGCTGTCAGCCGGACAATGCGGTCACGGGCATTCTCAAAGTCAAAAGTGAGAACAGAGGCAGGTTTCTCCTGTGCCTTCTTGCTCTTGTCCTTCTTCTTGCCCTTCTCCTGGTCGCTGTCCTTCTCAGCTTTCTTTGCTTCCCTGTCGGCCTCGTCGCAAAGCTCCTTTTCCTCCTTGGTCATACGAAAACGCTCATAGGCATCAAGGTCGAAGAACATCATGTAGACGTCTTCCTCTGCTCCCCAGCTGCCATGACTGCGATAGCCTGCACGGTCGCTGGAATAGATGATGGCCCGGCCACCCAACGCCCATTTGGCATTGGTATCGCTATAGCCGCTATTCGTCAGGTTATGCACCTCGCCGTTGCCTGAAGCGCTGACCATCGCCACGTCGGGACTATTCCAGCCACCTACACCGATGTAGCTGCAAAGCAGCCAGCGGCTATCGGGGCTCCACTCGAACCAGAGGTCGCCGTCGGAGTAGGAATACTGGTATTTGCCGTCGAGCACGGTGCGCACTGCCTTTGTGGCCAGGTTCATGACCTTCAGGTCGCCCCGATCTTCGAAGAAGGCCAGTTCCTTGCCGTCAGGACTATATTGGGGCTGCTGGGAAGTCACACGGGTACGGGTGAGCTGCTCTTCCCTCACGCCGGTGGCATAGGTGAACTGTTTCTCCTGCTTGTCGGTGATGGTCGACTGATAGATCTGCCATACGCCGTCACGCTCTGCGGCATAGGCCAGGCTGCGTCCGTCAGGCGAGAAGCTAAGGTTACGCTCCTGCTCAGGGGTATTGGTAATCTGGCGAGTCGTCTTATAGTCTACGGAGGTCACATAGACATCGCCATGAAGGACGAAGGCCACCTCTTTGTTCTTAGGCGATACGCAGATTCCCGTTGCCCCGCTACTCTCTATACTGCGTATCAAGTCCTGGTCGGTACGGTCGGCCACAATACTGATGCTTACCTTCTGTTCCGTACCTTTCCTGTTGACATAGATCTCGCCATCGTAGCCATAGCACAATGTGCCATCATTGGAAACGGTCAGGAAGCGAACAGGATTCTTCTGGTGTCTGGTCACCTGACGCTCGTTGGTCCCATCGAGGTTACGCTGCCAGACGTTAAACGTTCCGTCGCGCTCAGTGAGATAGTAGAACGACTGTCCGTCGGGAGCCCATACCGGATTACGGTTCTCGCCGCGGAAGGTGGTCAGCTTTTGGAACTCATTGCCCCGCTTCAGCCAGACGTCACGGGTGATAGCACTCTGATGGTGTTTACGGAACCAGTCCTCATAGCCCTTGCAGTCGTGGTAGAGTATGTCGCCCTGGCCATTGATGCTGATATCCTCCATCGTTATGACGGAAAACAGGCTAGGCCGTCCTCCCTTCGTGCTCACCTCGTAGACTTGCGGAAAGACCGCCTCAGGCAGCAGACTGGTCTGAGCGGTTGGCATCTGGGCACTGCTATAGAGCACGTGGTCCTGATTGAGGAACGCAATGGGTTTCTCGTTGGCGCTATGAGTGGTCAGCCGCTTGGGAGTGCCCCCCTGGCGATGGATGACATAGACATCAAAACTGCCCTCCCGGTCGGAGGCAAAGGCAATCTGCTGTCCGTCGGGACTCCACACCGGAACGGCGTCGTAGGCAGCATTGGTGGTTAACTGGCGTGCCTGTCCGCCGGCAGAGGACACGGTAAAGAGGTCGCCTTTATAAGAGAACACGATGGTCTGACCATCGGGCGAGATGGCAGGATAGCGCATCCATAATGGTGCTGTTTGTGCTGAAACGGCCAAAGAGGCCGCCATGAGCATGACGGCTGAGAATAGTTTCTTCATATGTTATTACTTGTTAGGGTTCCAAGTGTCGTTCAGGGTGAACACACGCTCCAGCGTAATCTGCTGTGCCTCCTTCTTCGTCAGCTGGCGGCTCCAAGCCACACGCTTATCGGCAGCAGCACCCTCGCCACGATTGTTATACTCCATATAACGGGCTGTCTTGACTGCTTCCGGACGCCACTGATGCCATCCCTCAGGACGGATCTGGCGAGGCAGGTCGCAGTTCATGAACAGCGTATAGCCATAGTCACGCCATGGACGTCCAAGATAGACCTTGTCGACTTCGGCCGCTGTGGTGATATGACAATTATTAAATATGTACCCGTAGAGAACATCTTGCGGAGTAGAAGCCGCCGTGATATACGAGTTGGCCTTGCAGAAGATGTCGCAGTTCTCAAACCACGCCGTCGAAGGGCCGAAGATGAAATCGGTGGTACCCTCTATATAGCAGTCCTTGAAATAGTGACGGCTTTTGGCATTGCCCGTATAGATGGTATCCTGATGTCCCAGGAAACGGCAGTTGATGAATGTCAGCCGGTCGCCTTCGGTATGCAGTGCCACGGCCTGTCCCAGACGGGCGGAGTTATTCTCGATGGTGATATTCTTCAAGGTAATACGGCTGCCCTGAATCTTCAAGGTATAGGTGCGGAAAGTACCCATGCCCTTGCCAATCTCGGGAAGGAAGATGTTGGCATGGTCGTCCCACGTGATGACAGTCTGGTCACGGTCCTCACCGCAGATTTCAATGTTGGTAAGCCACTGGGGAACGACGAGCTTCTCCTTGTAGGTACCTTTCTTGACATAGATGACCTTATGGTACTCCATGAAGGCTCGGCACACCTCAATAGCCTCAGCCACATTTCGGAACTGGCCCGTTCCATCTCTACTGACAACCAAGGTGTCGGGATTGTCGTATTTGTCTTTTGCCTGCATGGTGCTCACACCACACAAAATACAGATGATGCAGATTAGTTTTCTCATATCGTTTTAGTATTAGTAATTACATGATTTGCATAACCTCTTGCAGTCCTTCAACCTCTTTGAGGGCATTCATAATCTCGCCCACATTCTCGCGGTCGTGGACTCGCAGCTCTATGCTGCCGTCGAAGACGCCATCCTCGCTGCTGATGGTCAGCCTGTGGATATTGACATTCATCTGTGAGGAGATGATGCGCGACACATCCATCAGGATGCCCACACGGTCGATACCCTGCAGACGGATGGTGGCATCGAAGAACAGCTGCTTGTGCATGTTCCACTTGGCATCAAGGATACGGTTGCCGAATCCGCTCTTGAGCTTGTCGGCTACAGGACAAGCACGCTTGTGAATCTCTATCTGGTGCTTGTTGTCGATATAGCCCAGGATGTCGTCTCCAGGGATGGGGTGACAGCAATGCTTGAACTTATACTGGCCTATATTCTCCTCGCTGATGTAGATAGGCTTCTTACGGTTGAACTTCTCAGGCACGGTGAACAGTTGCTGTCCTTGCTCGCCAGCATCGGGGCTCTTGTCCTTCTTACCACGTCCCAAAAAGGGTACCAGCATACGCCAGCCTCTCTTGCCACCACCGCTATTCTTTCCGCTCAGTTCGTCAAGGTCTTTCTCGCCTAAGAGGATGGTCTTCTCGCCCAAGCCCAGGAAGAAGTCCTCACGACGACTGATCTCATGGAACATCGCCAGCTGATCGATGACGGCAGGTGTGTTCTCTATGTTGTTCTTCTTCAGGAATTCGTTGACCAGGTCTTCACCCTTCTTCTGCATCTCGCGGCTGTCGCGACGCAGCACAGCCTGAATCTTAGCCTTGGCCTTGGCTGTACTGACGAAGTTAATCCATGCAGGCTGTACATGCTGCGACTTCGAGGTCAGAATCTCGACCTGGTCGCCACTCTCCAGCTTATGGCTTAAGGGCACCAGCTTATGATTGACCTTGGCACCTATACAATGAGACCCCAGGAAGGTGTGAATGCTAAAGGCAAAGTCGAGTGCGGTACAACCGGCAGGCAGCCTACTGATCTCACCTTTTGGAGTGAAGACGAAAATCTCCGAGGCAAAAAGGTTCCGCTTTATGGCATCGAGGAAATCCATGGCATCAGGCTGAGGATCGTCCAGAATCTCCTTGATGGTACGCAGCCAGTCGTTCGGCTCGTTC
>JAFPEE010000040.1 GCA_017389705.1 Prevotella sp. | reverse complement strand
GCGCTCAGTTGTTCAAGCTAGAGCAGAACTACCGTTCGACGCAACTCATCGTTCAGGCTGCCAATAGTCTGATTCGTAAGAATGAACGCCAGATACATAAGAATGTATTCAGTGAGAACGAGCAAGGAGAAAGGTTGACGTTGAAGCCAGCCTATAGCGATAAGGAGGAGGCCATCATTGTCTGCAACGATATCAAGCGCATCCGCCGGCAAGAAGGCTGTGAGTATTCAGACTTTGCCATTCTATATCGTACCAATGCCCAGAGTCGTTCGTTTGAGGAGCAGATGCGCAAGGACAATATACCTTATAGAATATATGGGGGCTTGAGCTTCTACCAGCGAAAGGAAATCAAGGATGTGATAGCCTATTTCCGTGTGGTGGCTAATCCGAATGACGAGGAAGCATTACGTCGTATCATTAATTATCCGACTCGAGGTATAGGCGATACAACCGTGGGGAAAATTGTTGAAACGGCCAATTTGCATCATGTCAGCTTGTGGCAAGTCATCTCGCAGCCAGTTGTGTTTGACTTAACCTTATCTAAGGGAATATTGTCAAAGTTGGAAGCCTTCAAGGCGCTGATAAAAGGCTGGACTGACCGGCTTGATGCAGAGGACGCCTATGAGTTGGGGCACAGCATTGTCATGGAGAGTGGCATCAGTAAAGAGATATACAGCTCCACCAACCCAGAGGACCTGTCACGACAGGAGAACCTGGAAGAATTCTTAGGGGGCATGCAGGACTTTGTGGAAAGTCGTAAGGAAGAAGGACGTGAGGATGAGATTGGCTTAAGCGATTTCCTGCAGGAGGTGGCCTTGCTGACCGATTTGGATAGTGATGGCGACGAGGAACAGTCCAAGGTCGTGCTGATGACCATTCATGCAGCCAAGGGACTTGAGTTCCCTACGGTATTTGTTGTGGGGCTGGAGGAGAATATCTTTCCGTCGCCGATGTGTGTCAATAGTATGCGGGAGTTGGAAGAGGAACGCCGCCTGTTGTATGTGGCTATTACTCGTGCTGAGAAACACTGTATCCTGACTTGTGCCCAGAATCGTTTCCGCTATGGCCGTATGGAATATGACACACCCTCGCGTTTTATCAAAGACTTCGACCCAAAGTTGCTGCGCGTTGAAGGTACTGGTTTGGGCATTGACACCAAGTCAACCGTTAGACCTAAAATCTCCAATTTCCGACCATCGGCAGCTCAGAATCCTCGCCCTGTGGCTACCCAGTTCGTAGCTGACCCAAAGCCTCGCTTGGTACCTGTTCGTCATGAGACACCACGACCACAGTCAGCCATTGGGGATGTCGGATTGAAGGAGGGCAATGTTATTGAGCATCAGCGCTTTGGCGTAGGAACAGTCATTAAGATGGAAGGAACAGGTGAGAACACCAAGGCCACTGTTGCCTTCAAGAATGCTGGCACCAAGCAGCTATTGCTGAAGTTTGCACGATATTCAGTGATAGGATAGGTGGTTAGGGGTAATGTTATAAAGCATCATCTTCCGGTCGTTCAGGAAGATGATGCTTTATTTTGGGGAGATGTTTCTTCTTCCGAAGAAATGCAGCCTTGCGGGCCTCATATTCTTCGTAATGCTTCTCAAGGAAGTTGTCAGCCATTACTTGTTGTTTTTGTTGTACACAATACTGATGCGGACTGGCTCATGTTGGTTCTTACTGCCCCCCACCAGTCGAACACTTGTCATTCTCAGCTCGTTATTGACACTGGCCACAGTGGTAGTTGTCGAGGTAGCTGATGCCGAGGTTGTTGTAACCTGGACTGGAACGAGTACAGCTTTATTCCAGTTTGCATCTTTACCACGGCGTGCATACATGTGGTTTATTAAACCAGAGATATTGCTGAATGTGTATGAGTTCTTCGAACTGCTATACGTAGCAAGATAGGAAGTTTTGTTGTTGGGCAGGTTTCTTTCTTCGAAGAATGAGTAAAGACTGTCGCGTGCTATCATTAGCAGGTTCTGTGGCTCTTGGAGGATGACATCACTCAAATCACTCGTATTGTTCATTCGGCGGAAGACAATTTTGGCAGAGGCAATAGTATCTGTCTCGTGACCAGACTTGATTTCCTCAATGGGAAGGGTAATCTCGGTAAAGATACCCTCTGGCGCTTTCAGATAGGTATGCGACTCATTGGCGGCCAGACGTTTGATGTTCTCTATATCGCTGGAGAAGAGATTGGTTTGCAGAACCTCTTCAGTTCCGTTGAATGTTTCCTCGTCAAGCAATATGAGCGAGTCTAGCTTGTAGTGATAATTAACTTCTATCTGGGTATACAATATCTCTGCAATCTGTCCCAGACCATCCACAGTCTGGAAATAGAAACCAGGACACACGTTGCGGGCAAAAACTTGTGAGCTCTTGAAGTATTCCGGATGCTCATAGAATTTACGCATGATATAGGTACCGTAATTATTATACGTAATACCATTTTTGTCAGTATAGGGATCATTCAATGGGATACGAATCGTTTCGTAGAGTGATCCGTTGCGTCGCAGGTTACGGAGACTATCGCTGAGCGTTAGGTCAGCGATAGAATACATCTTCTTTTTAACGATACCGTCCTTGCGCAGATAGTCCTTGGCTTCGGGGTCGAAGTTGGTATAGTAGAATTGGTTCTCCTGTATAGGCTTGGCCATCTCTGTCATAGTCATCTTCATGGCAGCTAATGAATCACCCGTATAACTCTGAACAACGAGATTGATAAAGCATGAGTCTGCCAGGACATTTCCATCTTCGTCGAATGAGAGCAAAGAGTCTTTGTCAATGAAGTAATCTTCATCTTCCAATACGGTAAACTGGGTGGTATAGTTAGCTGATATGTATGAACCGGTTTCGGGATCTTTCATACGTCCAAGATAACTGTACGAGCTGCGTGACAATACAGAGTCAGCAACGATAGAACGGGTGGTGATGTTAAAGGTGTCGGATGTGATGACAAACTTGTCCACATCGTTAGTGAGCGTATTTCCTACAGTTGTAGTGTCTTCACTACATGAAAAGATTGCAATTGTCATCATTGCAATCCCTGTCATGATTAGTTTCTTCATCATATTCTCTCTATATCTTTTCATAGAACTCCTCGTAGGCGGCAGCAAAGTCCTCACCAGGATATGCTAAAGTGGGAATCTTGTTATCCATTGCATATTTGAGCAGTTCCTTGTTTACATTCTTATGAGCGGCAATCACTCCGTCACTGTAGTCTATGGCTAGCTTGCCTAATTCCTCGAAACCGAAATGGTCGTCATATTTCTTCAGCAAGTCAGCTTTAGCCTCACGGAAAGGAACGCATTTCTTGAAATTGGTGCCAAACTCAGACTTCAGACTGTTCGTAAAGAGCGAGGTCACTACTTTAACGTTGCTAAATGAAGGCTCTTCGTGATAGGCAGTCTTAATATACAAGGGGACTACAGCACCCATCCAACCTTGGATGTGGATGATGTCGGGAACCCAACGCAGCTTCTTCACGGTTTCCAATACACCTCGGGCAAAGAAGATGGCACGCTCACCGTTGTCGGGATAGTCTTCACCTTTCTCGTCCTGAGCCATCTGGCGCTTGGAGAAGTAGTCGTCGTTATCAATGAAGTACACCTGAATGCGAGTTTGTGCAATTGTGGCAACCTTGATAATCAACGGGTGGTCTGTGTCGTCAATGATAAGATTCAAACCAGAGAGACGGATAACTTCATGTAGCTGTCCGCGGCGTTCATTAATATTACCCCACTTGGGCATGAATGTGCGTATCTCATGGCCGCTCTCAAGAATGGCCTGAGGAAGTGCTTTTCCCATCAGTGAGAGGTCACTGTCGGGAACGTAGGGAACAATCTCTTGGTTGATGAATAATACCTTCTTTGACATAGACATGTAGTTTAAACCAAGTGCAAAGGTACAAAAAATAATTCACAAAACCACCAAAACGTGCACATTTAAGGATTTTTAGCCCCCTTTTTGGCATATTTTTACTATATTTTTTTCTTATTTGATAAAAATGTTGTTATTTTGCACCCGATTTCAGAGATAAGGTAGCAAACAATGAAAGTATTTAATAAGATTGTGGACCTTCAGAACCAACTATTCGAGGACCGCAAAAAGGGAAAGGAAATTGGACTTGTACCGACCATGGGCGCGTTGCATGAGGGACATGCATCGTTGGTGCGCCGTAGTGTTAAGGAGAATGGCATTACTGTTGTCTCCGTCTTTGTGAACCCGACGCAATTTAATGACAAGAATGATCTCAAAAACTATCCTCGTACTTTGGACGCAGATTGCAAGTTGCTTGATACTTGTGGGGCAGACTATGTGTTGGCCCCATCGGTAGAGGAGATGTATCCTACACCGGATACACGTCAGTTTGAATACCCTCCCGTTTCCACCGTCATGGAAGGCGCTCACCGCCCAGGTCATTTCAATGGTGTTTGTCAGGTTGTTAGCCGCTTATTTTATATTGTTAAGCCAACCCGTGCGTATTTTGGCGAAAAAGATTGGCAGCAGATTGCTGTGGTGAAGGCTATGGTGCGCCATTTGCAATTGCCTGTGCAGATTGTAGAGTGTGATATTGTTCGCGATGACGATGGCTTAGCTCGCAGTAGCCGTAATACGCTGTTGTCTAAAGAGGAGCGTGCCATTGCCCCTGCTATATACAAGGCTTTGAAAGATAGCCTGGCGTATGCAAAGAAACATACCGTTCAGGAAACGCATGATATGGTGGTTGCCAATATTAATGCAGTGGAAGGTCTTGATGTTGAGTATTTCGCCATTGTTGATGGCAATACACTGCAGGATATCCAATCGTGGGATGACACTCCTTATGTTGTAGGCTGCATAACAGTTTACTGTGGCAAGACTCCTATTCGTCTAATTGACCATATTAAGTACAAATCTTAAGTTGATAATCGTCAAATTGTGAATTGAAATGATGATAGAAGTAATGAAGTCGAAGCTGCACTGTGTGACAGTGACAGAGGCAAACCTCAATTATATGGGTAGTATTACCATTGATGAGGACTTGATGGATGCGGCAAATCTGATTGCTGGTGAAAAGGTGCAGGTATTGGACAATAATAACGGTGAGCGTTTTGAGACCTATATAATAAAGGGTGAACGTGGTTCAGGTTGTATTTGTCTCAATGGTGCTGCTGCCCGTCGTGTGCAGGTTGGCGATGTGGTGATAATTATCTCTTACGCGCTGATGGACTTCGAAGAAGCTAAGCAGTTTCAACCAACCGTGGTGTTTCCGAAAGAAGGGAACACATTATGAAAAAACGAAAGCCGCTCAACAGACAGTGAGCGGCTTTCACATTATAGCAGTAGACTTACTCAATCACTACAAGGGCATCGTCTTCCATGACGCTTTGTCCTGGCTTGACGCAGATGGCAGTTACCTTGCCGTCTTTTTCTGCCTCAATGTTGTTAGCCATCTTCATGGCTTCCAGCACTAGAAGAGTGTCGCCAGCTTTCACTTCGTCGCCAACATTGACCTCAATAGAGGTGATGACGCCAGGCAGGGGGGCCTTGACGGCATTGTTGGTGTTGACGTTGGCTGAACCTCCTGCAGATTCTGACGATTCTGAGCTCTCTGAAGCAGCAGGCTTGCGCACTACTGGCTTTTTCTCCTCGACGGGCTCGGGCTCCATCTCTACCTTGTACTCCTCACCGTTGACGGTGACGGTTACTTCATTCTCCACAATATCACCGATGGCCACCTCATACTTGTTGCCATTGATGGTGTACTTATATTCTTTCTTCATGATGATGGCGTTTTAAGGATGTTCTGTCATAGTCAGAGCATAACCGTTCCACTGGGTCTGCTTCTCGGCAATCGTGATGATGCCAGGCTCCTTGTCGTGGACGTTGTTGCCCTTGAACTCATATAGTGCCATAGCAATGGCCGCATAAACCTCGTTCTTCATAGTCGGAAGTCTTTACATCGGGATATTACCGTGCTTCTTAGCAGGCAGTGCATCACGCTTGGTAGCCAGCTGGGCCAGTGCGCGGCAGATGCGGAAGCGGGTGTTGCGTGGCTCAATCACATCGTCAATATAGCCATACTTGGCTGCCTGATAGGGGTTAGCGAAGAGCTCGTTGTACTCCTCTTCTTTCTCAGCGATGAAGGCCTTCACGTCCTCACCAGCTTCCTTCTTAGCCTTAGCTTCCTTTGCATACAGCACGGCAGCAGCACCAGAGGCACCCATTACGGCAATCTCAGCTGAAGGCCATGCATAGTTTAAGTCGGTGTGGAGCTGCTTAGAGCCCATCACGATGTGTGAACCACCGTATGACTTACGCAGGGTAACGGTAATCTTGGGTACAGTAGCCTCACCGTAGGCATACAGCAGCTGTGCGCCATGCAGGATGACTGCGTTGTACTCCTGACCAGTACCAGGCAGGAATCCTGGCACATCTACCAGCGAAACAATGGGAATGTTGAAAGCGTCGCAGAAGCGTACGAAACGGGCACCCTTACGAGATGCGTTTACGTCCAGCACACCAGCATAGCATGAAGGCTGGTTGGCTACGATGCCTACGCTCTGGCCATTGAAACGTGCAAAACCAACGATGATGTTCTTGGCAAACTTAGGCTGTACCTCAAAGAACTCATGGTCGTCGGTAATAGCCGAGATGACCTTGTACATATCGTAAGCCTCGTTGGGATTCTCAGGAATAATCTCGTTCAGTGAATCCTCCAGACGGTCGATGGGGTCGTCGCACTTTTTGCGAGGAGCCAGCTCCATGTTGTTCGAGGGAATATAGCTCAGCAAGGTCTTCAGCATCTCGACAGCCTCTTCCTCGGTCTTGGCGGTAAAGTGAGTTACACCCGACTTTGAGGCGTGAACCGATGCACCACCCAGATGCTCTTGGTCGATGTCCTCGCCAGTCACAGTCTTTACTACCTTCGGACCTGTCAGGAACATGTACGACGTACCTTCCATCATCAGGGTAAAGTCAGTAAGAGCAGGGCTATATACAGCACCACCGGCACAGGGACCGAAGATTCCTGAAATCTGAGGAATGACACCTGATGCCAGAATGTTACGCTCGAAGATCTCGGCATAACCGGCCAACGCGTTGATACCCTCCTGGATACGTGCACCACCTGAGTCGTTGATGCCAATCACGGGAGCACCCATCTTCATGGCCATATCCATGACCTTGCAGATCTTCTGGCTCATGGTCTCAGAGAGAGAACCGGCATGAACGGTGAAGTCCTGTGCGAAGATGAATACCAGACGGCCGTCGATTGTACCGCTACCAGCTACCACACCATCGCCCAAGAACTGCTTTTTCTCCATGCCAAAGTTATGGCAACGGTGCTCCTTGAACATGTCGTACTCCTCGAATGAACCTTTATCGAGCAGCATCTCAATGCGCTCACGAGCTGTGTACTTGCCTTTGTCGTGCTGCTTCTGTATGGCTTTCTCACCACCACCGAGACGGGCCTGTTCGCGCTTCTCGATGAGTTGCTTGATTTTCTCTAATTGCTTGCTCATAATATATTAATGTTCACAAAGTTCAGTTAATATTCCACAGGTTGACTTCGGATGCAGGAAAGCAATGTTCAGCTGCTCAGCACCCTTGCGGGGCTTTTCGTCAATCAGGCGTACGCCCTTTTCTGAAACCTCAGCCAGTGCGTTAGCCACACCGTCCTCTATGCAGAAAGCTACGTGGTGTACACCCTTGTTGCCCTTGTCCAGCCACTTCTGGATGGTGCTCTCGGGTGATGTCGGCTCCAGTAGTTCCAACTTTACCTCACCACACTTTAAGAAGGCAGTTTTTACCTTCTGGTCCTCAACCACTTCTGTTGCATAACACTCCAAGCCCAGTACGTCAGTAAAGAACGGCAGGCTCTCTTCGATGCTCTGGACGGCAATGCCCAGATGCTCAATGTGAGAAATCTTCATTGTATTATAAATATAAGTTGTACAAATTATGAGTGCAAAGATACAAATAAAAATGAAGATTAGAGAGTATTAGGTTAAATTATTAAGCATTATTAAAACTCGACGATGACTTTACCGTTGATTTGGCGTCCTGTGAGGTAGTTAGGTACGGCATACTGCTGGTTAGTGACATCAGTAACCCAATAGTAGGAGTTAACATTAGAAATGCCAAAGATGTTCAATCCGTCAATTCCCAGCCAAACACGTGGTTTCTTGAACGATGACGGCTTCTGCGGATCGCCCACCAGCAGGTAGCTTAATCCGATGTCGGCTCGCTTGTAGGCTGGGGCGCGGAACTGTTGATACTCCAGTCCTCGGTGAGGGGCACCAAAGGGTAGTCCGTCAGCAAAGGCCAGGCGCAATGTCATCTTCCAACGCTCAGTCCCTGGGAAGTAATCTGTAAAATGCAGGTTAACACCCCATCGCTGGTCGGTAGGCAATGGAACGCTGACACCGTTAATCTTCTGCTTGGTCGACATCACCGAGAAAGTCAGCCAAGAGTCTGTGCCTGGCACGAACTCTCCAAAGAGCTTCAGGTCCAGTCCGAAAGCGTGTCCCTTGGCCACATTCTCACCGTAGTATACCACTTTCATGTTCTGCACATTGTAGGGAATGAGGTTGTCCATCAGCTTGAAGTATGCCTCTGCAGAGAAACGGAAAGGTCGGTTGGCCACTCGGAAACGGTAGTCAAAGGCTCCAACGACATGCAGGCTTCGTTGGCTTTTGATTTTCTCATTCAGCTTGACGATGGTCTGCCCATTGACTGTACTGGTGTCACGCATCTCCTTGTAGAAAGGCGCTTGGTAGTATAGACCGGTCGAGAGGCGGAAGGTCATATCCTGATTCCATGCTGGTATCATGGCTAACGACACACGAGGTGACACGATGGTTTCCTTGTTCCAGCTCCAATTGGCCAGACGTACACCATAGTTCAGCGTCCACAATGTAGGTTGGGCTTCCTCTCCATCGCCGCCGCTTTGGAAACGGTAGGTGTCCTGAACATAGGCTTCTATGCGAGTGGATGAAATGTTGTTCTTTGATCGTAACGAATAAATAAGGTCTAAACGGTCGGCAGAGTGGGGGATGCTGTAGCCTGAAGAGTCACGCATCTCGTATTCCCTGCTGTCTTCCTCTATCTTCTCCCACTTGATGGTGGCCCCCAACTCCCAGTCGTGCTTCCGCGTTTTGTGGTTGGCCATCAGTTTCACGCTGGCCACATTAGCTGTCAGGTAGTTACGGGCATGTTCCATATATGTTCCAACCCCTAATGACTCTTGTGTCTGTGCATCGTCCAACCAGTATTGTCCCATAATGTCGTATGTCTCCTGCTCCTTGGTGTGGAAGGCTGAGCCCAGCAGGCTTACCTTAGTCTGGGGCGAGAAGATACGCTGTAGTCGCAATGTGCCGAACAGCGTGCGGAACACATCCTTCTCCTGACCGTCGAAGTATACTTTAAACGACTTCACATTCTGCATGGTGCCGAACGAGGTTTCACGGTCCGAAGGCTTGAAGTTATAGTGGTTTTCCGATATGTTGCCGATAAAGTCTACCACCCAACGTTCGTTGGGCTGGTAGGTGATGTATGTCTGATAGTCCAGAAAGTTAGGTCTGTATTCGCCTTTGGTTTCCAATGAGCCCAAAAGATAACGGTTGGTCTTATAACGTATTCCATGACTCATTGAGAATTTCTTGTCACCATACCCGATGAAAGCACTTCCACCTAATAGCGATGCCTGTAGGTTGCCTTCCCATCGGGTGGGCTTTCGGTAATGGATATCCAGAGCCGACGACATTTTATCACCGTATTTGGCTTCAAAGCCGCCACTTGAGAATGCCACCCTTTCCACCATGTTCGAGTTGATGATGCTGAGGCCTTCCTGTTGGCCACTGCGGATAAGCAGCGGGCGGTATACCTCTACATTATTTATATATACAGAGTTCTCGTCGAAACTTCCACCGCGAACGTTGTATTGGCTTGATAGCTCGTTGTGGCTCGAAACGCCGGCTTGCTGTTGCACCAACTCCTCCACTGCATTGCCTGTCGTCGAGGGCCCCAGCTTCTGGCTCTTGATGTCCAGCTCTTCCGTGGCGGTAGTCTGGCGTCTGCGTTCTGTAACCACAACCTCGTCCAAGGCTTTCATGGGGTGCAGCGTCACCAGCAGGCGTTGGTTGCCCTTCGGCTTTCGTAGCACGCGGGTCCTGGTCTGGTATCCTACCATCGAGAACTTGACCACCACAGAGTCGGCAGTATGCAGCTTCAGTGAATATTCTCCCTTGAGGTTAGCCATTGTCACAGCTCCTTGCTCCAGACAACTGATGGTGGCTAGCTCGATGGCATTACCGTCTTCGTCGCTCACTTTTCCGGAAAGTGTGAACGACTGTGCATTGGTCATCAAGGCCGTCAGCACGAAAAGCATTGCAAGTATAGACTTACGAAGGGCCATCAGTAGTAAAAACGTTATTCCCAGTGTTTTATTGCCCCTGCTAATTGAAAAGTTAATCTCGATTCCTGCTCACATTACGACAGAGCCAAGATCTTCATATATTCTACATACGTAATATGGCGACCTCCCATTGATTTGAACAAAGGAGTCTCAAATTGGCAATCGATGAAGTGTCCATCTATGCGCTCCATCGCTTTTGCCAAGTGAATTAGTGCCAGCTTCGAGGCATTGGGTACCAGTGAGAACATGCTTTCACCCATAAATGCATTGCGAAGAGTGACACCATAGAGTCCGCCAACAAGCTGTTTGTCCTCCCACACTTCCACGCTGGCAGCATAGCCACGACGATGCATTTCGGTGTAAGCCTCGATGATGTCAGGGCCAAGCCAAGCACCAAGTTCTTCATCGCGATCCTGTGCCGTAGAGCAGCCGCGAATGACGCCCTCGAAGTTTTGGTTGACAGTCACTTCGTATTTATGTTGCTTCAAGAGCTGACGCATGGAGTGGCTGATGTGTATCTCTTTTGGGAAGATGACATAGCGGTCAAGAGGACAGTACCAGTGCGGTTCACGCTCCATCTGGAAGGCGTACCAAGGGAAGAAACCGTTGTTATAGGCCAATACCAGACGCTCGACAGACAGGTCGCCACCAATAGCTACCAGCCCATCGTCCTCGCCCCAGCGTGGATCTGGGAACCACAATTCATCATCCAATTGCCAGACAGCCATCCTTCACGTTTATGGTTACTTCCCCACCTTGTTTCAGGGTGCCAAAGAGAATCTCGCGCATCAGGAGCGGCTTCAGCTGTTGGGCAATGACACGATCCATTTCGCGAGCACCATATTCAGCAGTAAAACCTTCTTTCAGCAGATGGTCAAAAGCCTCTGCCGTGAGCGTCATCTTCACCTGCTTAGCTGCAAGTTTTGCATCCAGTTCACGTAGTTTCTTCTGCAATATCAGCGTTGCCATCTGCTTGTCCATATCGTGGAACACGACTGCCCCCGACAGGCGATTCAAGAATTCGGGCTTAAAGGTTTTCTTCACCTGTTTCATCATCGCCTCACCACGACTCATGCTGCTGTTGAAGCCAATGCTTGCAGACGCAAATTGCGCTCCGGCATTCGAGGTCATGATGAGTACCACGTTGCGGAAATCAGCCTTGCGTCCCTTATTGTCTGTCAGTCGGGCATAGTCCATCACCTGTAACAATATGTTATAGATGTCCTGATGGGCCTTCTCTATCTCGTCGAGCAGCAGCACGGCATTGGGCGACTTGCGGATAGCGTCGGTCAGCAGTCCACCGTCCTCATAGCCCACATAACCGGCAGGCGAACCAATCAGCTTCGCCACAGCATGCTTCTCCGTATATTCACTCATATCGAAGCGTATCAGTTCGATGCCCAGTTCCTTGGCCAAAACACGCGCCACCTCCGTCTTTCCAACGCCTGTGGGTCCAACGAAGAGCAGCGACGCCAACGGTTTGTTGTCGTCCAGCAGTCCGGCACGCGACATCTGCACGGCTTCCACCACCTGACGGATGGCTTCGTCTTGACCGTAAATCTGCGCCGTAAGCTTAGCATTGAGTGTTGAGAGTTTAGAAATGTCATCCTCCTCAGCCATGGCCAGCGCATCCACCTTACACGTCTTCGCCAGCACGTCAGCAATATCCGATTTGGTCACAATGGTGGCAGCAAATTCTCTCTGCGAGCGTGTGGCGTTGCATTCTTCATTCTTCATTATTAATTCTTCATTTGCTTCAGCAGCTGCTCCTGCTTCGTCTATCAGGTCAATCGCCTTATCGGGCAGAAACCTGTCGTTCACATATTTCGCACTCGCCTCTACAGCAAAACTGATGGCTTCGTCCTCATATCTAACGTTGTGGAACTCCTCATACCTGGGCTGCAGTTGCTTGAGGATATGCTTTGCTTCGTCAACTGTCGGTTCTGGGATGTCTATCTGCTGGAAACGACGCACGATACCCTTCGACTTCGAGAAGTGTCGGTTATATTCCTCGTAGGTCGTAGAACCGATGAAGCGGATATTGCCTGCTTCCAGATAGGGTTTCAGCATGTTCGACGCATCCATCGCGCTGTCGCTAGTGGCACCAGCTCCCACCAGTGTGTGTATCTCGTCGATATACACAATGTTAGCCACGGGCTCAGCAGGATTGTCCTGCTCAGCAACCACACCGTCCATAATCATCTTGATGCGGTTCTCGAAGTCGCCACGATACTGTGTTCCGGCCAACAGCGTTCCCATGTCGAGCTGATAAATCTTACAGCCTTTCAGCCGCTCAGGCACCTTGCCTTCTGCAATCATCCTTGCCAAACCCCATACCAGTGCCGTCTTTCCTACACCAGGCTCTCCCACATGCAGCGGATTATTCTTATCCCTACGGCATAGCACCTGAATAGTCCGTTGTAGTTCCTCTTCCCTACCAATCAGCGGATTCTGCTGCTTGTACAGGTCGTTCATGCAAGTCACCAACTTCTTCCAAGCCGCATCAGGCCTGCGCTCATCACCATCCGCTTCCATACCATCAATAAACTCATAACCACAGATAAGCTGGCTCAAGAAATTACTTTCCTCATTACCCAATGCATCCTTCAGCAGATAGCATGCCCACGACTCCTCCAAATGCAGGATTCCCATCACCAGATGTGGAATGTCTAAGGCTTTGGCACTACTGTTGGCCACTTGCAGACAAGCGTACTCTATCACTTGACCCAGTTGGACTGAAGCTTCAGGCTCATAATCTTGTCCCTCTGGCATGGTCTCCACTTCTATCATCTTTCGGAACAGACGATCTGACAATGTATCTGGTCTGTAGAAATCGCTGAGCGTATGTACAAAAATCTCATCGCGCATCATCGCCAACAGCAGATGCTCGGGTGACACGAACTCGTTCCTGTCGTTCCGACAGTACTCCATCGCGGTATGAAGTATTCTGGCTGCACGTTCAGTTTGTCTTATCTCTGCCATACGCTATTCCTCCTCTTTCTCAACTGTTAGTCTCAGCGGATAGCCCTGCTCACGTGCCATCGTGGTAGCCTTACGAGCCTTCGACACTGCAATGTCGTAGCTGTAGATGCCCACCACCGCCTTGTCAGAGTGGTGCACCTTCAGCATCAGCGCTTGGGCCTCCTCTTCGCTCTTCAGAAACACTTGTTTCAAGATCATCACCACAAACTCCATCGTCGTGAAGTCATCGTTGTAGATGATGACTTTATATCTTCGCGGCTCCCTAAAATCGGTCCGTTGCCGCTCTTTCAATTGTGACTGTTCTTTTGCCATATTCTACACATTTCCTAAATATACATATCTGATGCCTTCTTCCTGTGCTATTCGTTTAGCCTCTTTCAACGTATGAATAGGAGTCGGAGGCACATCCAGCATCTTAAATTTGGGGAAGAAACGGCTGAAGTGCAGGGGATTGTCTGCAAGACAGTTTTGTACTATCCAATGACACATCTCACGAATCATCTCCTTATCGTCGTTGACACAAGGGATGATCAGGTTCGTCAATTCTATCCATACACCTGCTTTCTGCATTGCCAGGATGGTGTCGAGGATTGGCTGCAGGTGGCCACCGCTAACCTTCAGATAGATATCATCGCTGAACGACTTTAGGTCGATGTTGGCTGCATCGAGATACGGAAGCAGGTCTGACAATGGCTCCTGACATACGTAGCCAGCTGTCACGAGGATGTTCCAGAGACCGTTTTCGTGTGCCAACCGAGCCATATCCACGATATACTCCAGATACGTCAGCGGTTCTGTATAGGTGTAGGCGATGCCTGGGCAATGGTGCTCCAAGCAGAGGTCAACGACTTGCTGGGGCGTAAGGTCATAGTGCCCAACCTCCAATGGCGATACCTGAGAAATCTCGTGATTCTGACAGTTCAAACACCCAAAGTTGCAGCCTGTGCAAGCAAGGGAGAGACATGTAGTGCCAGGATGGAAGTGGTACAGAGGTTTCTTTTCAATGGGGTCGATGGCCAACGAACAGGGCTTGCCATAGACTTCGCTCACAAGTATACCTTCCACATTGCGACGACTCCGACAGATACCTGTCTTTCCGTTCGCAATCTTGCAATGGTGTGGACAGAGCTGACACTCCACCCTTCCATCATCCAGTCGCTGATAATACCTGCACTTCATCTATAAGAATCCGTTTAATCCGTGGTTGTTAAAAGACGATTGCTTCGTACACATACAGCTCTGCATCCTTCCAGCCATCCCAACCGATGCCGGCCTTGTCCTGTGCACAGTGGCTCACAAACTCCTCCTTCGTCCAGCTTACCTCATCAGCAACCTGCGGCAGGAATGTTCCACTACGATAGCCCTTTCGGATATAGATGCCGTGACGATGCAACTCAAACTCATCCAGGCTCTGTATGCGTCGCATAGGTGTCAGCACGGAGATTTCGATGTCGATGTCATCCAGCTCGTCCTTGGTAACAGGCATAAACCTTGGGTCTTCAAAGGCTGCTGCACGAGCCATCTCTGCCACAATCTCATGTAGTGGGACATCCTCTCCAAAGTGTCCGATGCACCCACGCAGTAGCCCTTGTTTATGCAGCGATACGAATGCACCACACTTCTGATTAAGTGCAGAGTGAAGAGTGAGGTGTGAAAAATTTGCTTCCGTCACGCTCTTGCCTTCCAAGCTGTCCTTAATACTCGTTAGCGCAATGTCTTTCAGCATTCGCTTCTCATCGTCAGAAAGATTAAAGTCCGTGTTAGTCTGCTGTCGTCCGCTGCGAACAATCGCAAACGCATGATACCCTACCACACGACTATGGTCATGATTGTCTATGTCGCCAGAGTTCTGATACAGCAGGTGATTCACCTCGTAGCCACCATCCTGCATCATCAGCATCAGGGTAGCAATGGCCAGCTCTCCGCATGCACTCGTAGCCAGATTTCTCACACCACTTCGAGCGTTTTCCTCCAACTGAGCGATAAAGCGTTCCACGTTGCCACTCTCCACGGCCTTGCCCGTCCGTGCATCTACCTCGCAGGCATCCTCATACGTCGGATAGTGCGAGAAGTCGCTGCTGACAATGAACAGATTCTCTTCCGTGAAATAAGGCTTCAGCACGTTGGCTATCCGTTGTAGTTTTCTGAAGTCGTTAGTCGAGATAATAATGGGTACAATGAGAGGACCCTCTTTCAGTCGTCTCTGTAAGAATGGCAACTGTACCTCCAGACAATGCTCCCTGTCGTGTGCTTTGGGTTGATAAGAAAACACGCTATCAGCCTCCGTCAGCTTCCGTGCTATTTCGACATCCACCTTTACGTTACCCAACGGCGTGTTGTAGTAGTCGAACTCCGTATTCACCGAAGCCCCGTCGAGCCATTCGTGGTGACTTGGACCCAGCAGGAATATCCGCTTGTACCCTTGCTCCTTTGGTATCGACATATACGCTGCTGCCGCCACATTCCCTGAAAAATAGTACCCCGCATGAGGCACAATCAAAGCCGCCAAGTCAGCATATTGCTTATCCCCGGCATGCCGTGCCAACAGACTATCCACCTCCTCGCTCAGTTCCCTGGCATCACCCGTATAGAAACGGTTCGCCTGTGTCGCAGGTCTTACTGCCGGCTCTGTCTTCTGTCCTTTACAAGATGTAAACATCATCATTACTGTTATAATTGTAATCCATGTTTTCATGCTGTTGTTTCATATCGTCAACATCTTACAGATTTCTTCCAGATACTGTTGGTCAATATCGTCAAACGTATCAAGTTCCTTGCTGTCAATGTCGAGGACGGCTATCACTTCTCCGCTTTTTGAGAATATGGGAACGACAATCTCAGAGCGAGAGAGGCTGCTACAGGCGATATGTCCCGGGAACAGTTCCACGTCTGGAACGATGATGGTTCGTTGCTCCTTCCATGACGTGCCACAGACCCCTTTCCCATAGCCAATGTGCATGCAGGCTACTGGTCCTTGGAATGGGCCAAGCACCAGCTTTCCGTTCATTACGCGATAGAATCCCGTCCACCAAAATCCCATAGCTTCGTGGATGGCTGCACAGACGTTGGCCATCACCGCCACGCTATCCGTTTCGCCCTCTATCAACGCACGAATCTGCTCTGTGAGCAAACGATATTTCTCTATCTTACCTTCTTTATCCAGAATCGGAGACATCTCTTGGTACTCTTCCATGCGGGCCTTGATGTATCGATTGTCCTCCAGCATGTTCCATATAGCATCTTCGCTGAGCACGCCCCGTTTCAGGTCTTTCGGTAACCTATGGGCTTCATCATCGGCAAAATCCTGCTTCCACTCTTCACTGCCGTAATACGACTCTAACGTGCGGATATCCTCTAGCGTCTCGACATAATCATCCAATGCTGCAGAGAGCTTCATTACCACCTGTGAAGCACGATCCAGCCGTTCTTCCATCTTCTCAATTCGTTTTATCTGTTCCATCGTAGTCTCTATCTGCCACAAAGATACATATTTTATTTGATATAACAACAAAAAACCTGAATAATTTGAGAAAAGTCATCCGTTCTCTGACGGCAACTGCCGTATATCCCGTATCATGATGAACGCATAGCTCTTTCTATTAAAATGTGGCAACCGATTGGGCAGCGAGAGCCATCATGCTCGCATGCTTGGCCGAGTCGTGAAAGAGGTCAACAATAGTTAAATTCGAGACAAATCGTTATAACTATCAGAATAAAGTCGTATATTTGCCAAATAGAAGTTACTCGAAGTATGACAACATATACGAAGTTCAAGGAATACATTTGGTTAGTGAATACTATCTATCATGCTAAGGCCATCACCTTTGCTGAGATTAATGAACAATGGCTTAAGACGGACATGAGCGAAGGTGTGGAGATGGCTCGCACAACGTTCTATCGCCACAAGTGCGCCATTGAAGACATCTTTGGCATCTATATTGAGTGCGACAAGAAAAACGGCAATAAGTATTATATAGGTAATGAATACGTGCTTCGCGAGGATTCCGTTCAGAACTGGATGCTTTCAACATTGAGTGTAGGCAATATGGTAGAGGAAAGCCAAAGCCTGCACAACCGTATTTTGTTGGAACACGTGCCTTCTGGTGGTGAGAAGCTCCAGCAGGTTATCAAGGCAATGAAGGAGAGTCGTATGATCTCTCTGTCTTATCGTCGCTATGGATCTCCTGACAACGGAACATACACATTAGCGCCCTATTGTGTGAAGTTGTTCCATCAGCGATGGTATCTTGTGGCAAGTTTCGAAAGCGGCTTGAAAAGCGTCTACTCTTTTGACCGCATTGAGAAGGTGGAGTTGCTCGATACGAAGTTTAAGATGGATGAAGACTTTGAAGCAACAGAATTCTTCAATGACAGCTATGGCATTGTGGTAGATGACAAGATAGAAAGCAAACGCATAGTGTTGAGGGCATACGGATATGAGCCTTACTATTTACGCGACTTGCCGCTGCATCATAGCCAACGAGAAATCAACACAACAGAGGAATATTCCGACTTTGAACTGATCCTAAAGCCCACTTCTGATTTCAAAGCTCTACTCATGTCTCGTGGACAATGGATTGAGATTCTGGAGCCGCAATCTCTGGCTGATGAAATCGTCGAATGGCACAAAAATGCCATTGAACGATACAAAAAGTAATAAATACATTCGATAATAAAAAAAAATGTGTACCTTTGCACAAAACTTAAAATAAAAATGAGCGATGACATATCTCAATCAGTTTCACAAAGAGGCCGTGGAGAGGAAATTGCGGAAAATAGAAGAATCTATGAAGTCTCCGATGAACTCTTTAGACGCAGCCAACTATATGAAGCACAACTTCGAGATGGCCAAGAGCATGTAAGCCGATTCGAAGCAGAACAGCGTGTAGCAGAACAATATGCCAAGGAGAATGGCATATGGGTTCCAATGGATGAGGTATTTGACTTGGGTGTGCCAGGCCCTAGCGGTAATGAGAATGACACCTATGTTTCCAATGACATCGTTTATAAAGTCAATAACTTGCTGAATAGTGGCAGTCTTTTGAAGTTGTTAGATAAGATTTCGTGGCACAACATTCTCTTTTACGATACATTCTATACCCTCTATGGTTTTACAGGTTTTGATGGTCGTACTATCATGCCTATCCTACAGCAGCGTCTGGTAAAAGATGCTACGTTGGCTATGCCAATAGAGATTGATACCTACATGGCTGCTATTGGTTTCACTAAGTTGAACTATGAGGTACGCTATGTCAATGCCGATTTTGAGGTCTGGGATCTGGTGCCCAGGAATGTGTTGAAAGACAAGGAGGGAGACGTTTTTGTTATTGATGCGGAAATAAAATTGAGGTAATTTCCGCTTTTCATTAGATTGTTCCATGATTTGAAACAACCAGCGACTATCTTTGCACCGTCATTTGGATGTCGGTCCTCCGAAGTACCTCGACCCGATGCTAAAGAATGGCCATGTGGCAAACAGGTACTGGTGTTGCCTCAATTCTATATTATGCGGATGACAGAGGGATAATCAGGAATCTGAATCTGTCTGACGATTCTCCATACGGCATTAAGGTACGCAGATTTGCTGCGGCAATGAAAGCATGCGGCAAAGAGGAGTGCTTGTATGTTGGCATTGAGCATCTCATCAGCGATGCTTGTTCTGAAGAGAAGATGAAAGAACTATGCCTGTTGCTGAAACAGAATCTTCAAGATAAGTTCTCCATGGTCCTCGCTAAGCCAGACATTCTCAAAGGTAAGCGAGAAAGAAAAGCTTTGTTTGAGGCATTATTTCGCTATAGGAAAAACTTGTATAAAGTGGAAAACACTTGGTCGGGCGTGATGGAGTGCTCACAAACGGTTGCCATTGGCATAAAGGCTACGAACAATCTGTATCAGAAGCATATCAAAGCAGCAAGTGATGTTCTCGACAAGATGCTGGTGCTTCTCATGGGTGACGACTACGATAAGTCATTTACAGAAACCGAACTGCTGCCGTATGGTTATCCAGACGTAACGGATAGAGAATTGGAAGATATGATTCTTGATAATTGGTGAGAACCGATAGCAGCAAAAAAACACCTGATAGTTTGAATCGCTTCAGGGACTACCTTTAAGATGGAAGATGTCTGATGGAAGAAGGAAGATGTGACTAGAGAATAATAACATGCAGCAGTAATAAAACCATAAAATTCGTTTTCTTTCTACTAAAACCTATCTAACTGCCTATTAATAAGTGCTTTGCAAAGTTTACTACCTCTAATTTGCCTCTACCTTCCCTCTACCTTCCCTCTACCTTTCCTCTGCCTTCCCTCTACCTTCCCTCTACTAACTCACTTCCGGTAATTGTAGTCGACACATACTGGTTATGTAGCTTCTCGATGAGCATGACTTTGCCCGTAGCAAACCAGACGTTCCCAGCGTGGGAATACCTTGTTCCCACGCTGGGAACTTGTTCCATAGCGGAGCCAAACTGTGACAGACCTGGGCTCTTTGCTCACATAGGAAGCGATTGCTTAACAATATATAGTGTGTCGAGGACGGCTGACAACGAGAATTAGTCTTATATTATTAACCCGTCAACTTGGAACAGTCGTAAGACGTAAAACTGACAACCCAAATCAGCGAACTACAGAGATGGAAATTTAGTAGAAGCAAAGTAGAGGGAAGGTAGAGGCAAAGTAGAGGTAAAGTAGATGGAGATTTCTGAGGTAATATAAGCATAAACCGCATAAAATCAGTAAAATAGCAGTTGTTTTTCTCAAAATTAGTAGAGGCAGAATAAACATTTGAAGATATGTTTGTTGAAAATCGCAAATTCTGAATCACCCAAGTCTCTATACAAAATCTACTGTATATCGGGGTTTCAACAGGGTTAAGCCGCCAGAAATGTTAAAACCGCCGAAGTCAGGAGGGACTAACAGGAAGATGTAAGATGTTTGAGAGAAGATGTTGTCATCCTTCGTTCATAAATGGGATTGACCGTTGGTCATCCCAAGTGATCCCGTTGGGATTGACCCTTGGTCATCCCTGTAGGCTGGCGCCAGCCATCCTACAAAAGCTAAAATGTCTCCAAAGATTTGAAAGCAAGCTTTCATCTTCGGAGACATTTCACCTTTCGTGATCCCGTTGGGATTCATAATTCGAAATGCCGTGAAACAAATTTGAGATGGTTTGCTTTGTAAATCAGGAATTTATGAAGTTAAATATATTAAAGCGTTTCAAAAATGTGGTGCAAAAGTTTGGTTTGGTGGTGCAAAATTAGTACCTTTGCACCACATTTGAAACACGCTTTAATAATAGAATAGGTATGAAAGGACTAACGATAGTAAAGAGGACTAATAAGGCTGAAGGAACTATCCGGCTCCGTTTCCGCTTGCGTGATGGTAGAGGCGTTGACTTGTACCATAAGAGCGAGATTGATGCAGACTTGAAGGATTTGGATAAGTTTGATGATACTGGTGAACTGAAGCCACGTGTCAGTGTCTATAACAAAAAGCTAAAGCTTGACATTGATACGGAGATTGATGCTATGGAAACTGCCTACAAACAATTGTGTGAGCAGAAGGATAAGACGCGAATAACAACCGATGAGTTTGAGAAGGCTATCACCATGATACTCCATCCTCAGAAAAGCGTAAAGGCCCTAACGGAGATGACACTTATTGACAGGTTTTCAAAGTATATTGATGATGGCTTAAGGGATGGTAATTTTGGAGAGGGCAGGCAGAGACACTACAAGGTTTCGTTAGGTGAGCTTACTCGTTTCCTAACCATCCAGCATAGGTTGAAAGTCACTCCATCAGAATTTGATGCAGATGATATTACGGATTATCGTCAATTCCTGTTTGATGAATACAAATATGTGAAAAAGCATAAGAGCCTGTATGATTTGCTGATGACCAGGAATGTACCAACTGAGCGTCGTGATCAGAATACCGTTGCTGCCAAGATGAAATGCGTTCAGGCTTTCTTTAATGAACTGATAGAAAAAGGTGAGTTAAGCATTTCCCCTTTTGCCCATCTGGGTAAGAACAAGAAGCGTACGATGATGCGTGAGTCATACAACCCGCCTGTTTTCCTTCTTCAAGAAGAATTTCTAAAACTGAAGGACACGGAGGTGCCAGAGACTTTACAGGAAACGAAGGATGCTTTTCTGTTGCAATGTGCTTTTGGTTGCCGAATCAGTGAATTCAAGCGACTGTCGATGGAGAACATTGCTGTATCGGATGAAGGAGTCATGTATGTGCACTATTTGCCTGAGAAAACGCTCAGAGAAAATGTGGGTCGTAAGGAGATTGAAACTCCTGTGATGCGCTTTGCCTATGACATCATCATGAAGTATAAGTTCCAGTTCCACGTCTTAAAGTATATTTGTGGAAAGAGTGGCTATAATGTGAAAATAAAAGAACTGATAAAGTATTGCGGCATAGACCGCAAATGTGCAGTGTTCAATGATGAACTGGGTAATAATCAATACGAGCCTCTGTATGAATTGGCTAGCAGCAAAATCTGTCGTAAGACCCATG
>JAFPEE010000039.1 GCA_017389705.1 Prevotella sp. | reverse complement strand
GGCACCGGTAGCATCCAGCGTCGTAGCACCACTATTAATAAGGTGTATGAATCCACCGGCGGCACCGCCCTCAGCCTTCCAGCCACTGACGCGCTCAACAGCCTCAGGACTCCAGTAAGTACGTATGTCTGAGAACATGACGCCACGATTGGTCAACAAGTGTCCGAAGAGCATCGACATTCCGTTCAGGAAGTCGTTCTCAGTAGCCAGCATATAAGCCTCGCGCGGACCGTTCCAGTCGAACGAGGTACACATCATCGACTCAGGGAAGTCGAAGTTTGGCTTGTAGTCGGTCCACTGACGCTGACCCTGTACACCGGCAGCAATGGCGTTATGTCCGATGGCCTCTTCCTTGTAACCCATCTCCAACAGTTTTTCTGAGCCCTGCATCAGGTCGCGGATAATCATCATGGTCTTCACGGTGAACTCCCAGTCCTCGTCCTTCTCCTGACGGTTCTTACCCTTACCCTTGCCGTTGAAGGTAGTCATAGGCACGCCAGGGAACAAGGGACGATCCTCGTTATAGTCGTGACCCTCCTGAGGCTTGCAGTACTTTTCAACCCACGCCATAGCCTTCTGGAACTCGTCCTTGTCGTAGATGCCGAAGTCCACACGGCGCAGAATCTCTACCAGCGAGACATACTCCGTACGCATGCCCAAGTAGTTCTGCAGGAAGTCGGCATTCACGATAGAGCCGGCAATACCCATACAGGTGTTGCCTAACGACAGATAGCTCTTGCCGCGCATGGTAGCCACCGCCTGGGCAGCACGGGCAAAGCGCAGAATCTTCTCGGCTACATCGGCGGGAATGGTGTTGTCGTTCAAGTCCTGCACGTCATGACCGTAGATACCATAGGCAGGCAGGCCCTTCTGGGCATGAGCAGCCAGCACGGCAGCCAGATAGACGGCACCTGGGCGCTCCGTACCGTTGAAGCCCCAGACGGCCTTGGGGTACGTCGGGTTCATGTCCATCGTCTCCGATCCGTAGCACCAGCAAGAGGTGACGGTGATAGTGGCTCCCACGCCCTCGCGCTCGAACTTCTCGGCACACGCAGCACTCTCGCCTACGCGTCCGATGGTAGTGTCTGAGATGACACACTCCACAGGCGAGCCGTCGCCGTTCTTCAGTGAGCTCTCTATCAGGTTCTTCACAGCGTTGGCCAGCGCCATCGTCTTCTCTTCCAGTCCCTCGCGGATACCACCCTGACGACCGTCAATCGTAGGACGTATACCAATCTTCGGATAATTCTTCTTCATCATTTGTTTAAATATTGCTTTGGTCATTTATAAGTTTCCAACTTATAAGACGAACAAACCACCCCGCTGTCATCACTGTCAGCGTCATCGCTGTCATCACTTAAGAGGAAAATCTCGGAAGACATTCGGAACATTCTTGGAAAATACACAAAAAAAAGAACCGCCCTTGTATGTGTATTCCAAAAATAAAACGTATCTTTGCAGGCGAATGTAATGAGTCCAATAACAAAAAGGTGATATGAAAAGAATTGCTCTGCTACTGACCGCAGTATTTGCGCTGCTTTCTACAGCCAGCGCCACAGGCGCCGACGCTGCGCAAGCCCAGGACGACATGGTGCTTGGCAAACTCTATTTCGTGAATCTCAAAGAGGGTGAGAAGCCCGTCATGACGGGACTGAGCCTATCTGGCAACCGTTGCGGCGACGAAGCTTTCAACAGCAAGCCTTTCGCCGCCGAGGGCATCCGCTCGGTTTTCGAACTTGACGAGTGGATAGAGTTCCACCCCAAAGCAAGCGTAGGAGGCGGCATCAAAGTGATGGTATTCAAGCACAAGGCCGACCAGAGTCTTTACCTGAAAAAAGCATTGAACGACAAGACTCCCGGTTATATTCAAGAGCTAGACCTGAACAAAGACCCTGAGGCAGAAGCGAACCAGCACTGGGGCTCGTTCTACCTGCATCCTGAAGAGGTCAATCCTGGCTACTACGATTTTGTCTTCCTCTACAACAACAAGGTCTTTGCAATTATGCCAACCAAATTCTACAAGTACGAAGAAATAGAAGAGAAATCCGTTTCGGAGTTAGAGGAACTCATGAAGCAGCCGATCGGCCAATAGTCCACGCGTATTACGCCAGAAAACGCCTTACAACGTGATATACGTTGGAGGAAAGGTAGGGTTTCGGAAATGTACAAAGGCCCGTCCCAAAAGGTTGTGAGGCACGGGGTAAAGAGTGTTGAAGTGCCGTACAAACTTAAATCCACGCCGATGATTGTTAAATCCACGTCGTAGATTGATAAAACCACGCCTATGATTTGTCTTTTTTTCCGAAAGTTCCAACTCAGTCGTAATACGAGCAGAGGCGTCAAAAAAGGAGACCCTTTCCGGGGGTCTCCTCTTTATTCATACTCTCTGCGTTGCGATTAGAGGTCGAACTTGTAACCAACAGTAAACTGGAACACGCTGTTGCGCTGGCTGCCGTTACTCTTGTTGATTTTGCTAACACCCAGGTTGTAACGAGCATCGAAAACGAAATCCTTGTACTCGTAAGAGGCTCCAAAGGGGATACTGAGCTCTATGGTCTGGCAAGAGCTGGTCACTGTGGTGGTCACATTTCCTGACTTACTCTTTGCCGAAGCGATGATACCAGGCTGGAGACCTACCTTCAACGCAAAATTCTTAGTCACATAGAAATTAGCCAACAGAGGGATATTGATTTCAAACAGCGAAAACGAATTGTCACCTTCGCCCTCGGCACCCTGCATGGAGAACAAAGCACCACCAGAGAGTCCCACGAGGTCGCTCAGCTGATACATTACATCAGCACCGCCAACAAAACCAAATTTGATGCTGTTACCATTCACGTCACCAGCAAGGTTAGCCAGGTTGAAACCAGCCTTCGGGATAAGCGAGATGGAACCCACACTGTGCTGAGCACTTACTGAAACAGCCATACACATGGCTACTGCCAACATAAGAATCTTTTTCATATTTGCAAAAATTTAATTAATAAATAATGTGAACTAAAATTCTATTTGGTTATTACCTGCAAAAATAAGACTTTATTTTGGAATATCCAAACTTTTTCGTGAAAAAGTACTAATTGGCATTAAAAAAGGATACCCGTAGTGGATATCCTTCCTGATATTGCGTAGTCTCTGTATTGAGATTAGAGCGCGAACTTGTAACCCAGTGTGATGCTGAATACCGAGTGACGGCTGTCAGCATCCTTGACGGCCTTGGTAGCATAGATGTTGTAGCGAGCGTCCAGCACGAAGCTCTCATACTCATAGGAAATGCCAACGGGGATAGCAAACTGGAATGACTTGACACCTTCCTGAATCTTACCTGTTCCCTTTTCGATTTCAGACTCGTTTGCAACTGAAGCTGAAACCTCGTATTTGTACTTCTTAGACACACAGAAGCCGGGCTGTATACCTGCCTTTACGGCAAAACCTTTTATGATGTAGTACTGAGCCAGGATGGGGATGTTGAGGTAGTCAAGCTTGTAAGTAGCCTTAGCTCCACCAGAGAAGGACATGCCATAATAGGTTCCACTTTCATTGTACTCCTGCTTCACACCCTGCATAGAGTAGAACAGACCTGCGCTAAGGCCGAAGTTCTCAGCTACGCCATATTCTGCCTCAACACCGGCAATGAGACCCGGACGAACCTTGCTGTAGGTTGTCTTAGTCATCGATGCGATGTTCAAACCAACGGTGGGCTTCAGGGTAATCTGACCAACCTCATTCTGTGCACTTGCACTCAACGTAGCCACCATCAAGGCAGCAATCATCATCATTTTCTTCATACGTTCTTTATCTTAAAAGTTAATAATTCGTGGCAAATATACGAAATAAAGGAATATGTTCCAAATGTTTTCGTAAAAAAGTGCTAATTAGCATTAAAAAAAGGATACCCCAAAGGGGATATCCTCCTATTTTGTAGTCTTTGTATTGCGTTTAGAGTGCGAACTTGTAACCCAGTGTGATCTGGAATACAGAGTGACGGGGGTCAGAATCCTTCAGAGCCTTGGTCACGCCGATGTTGTAGCGAGCGTCCAGCACGAAGCTCTCATACTCGTAAGACAGACCAACGGGGATAGCGAACTGGAAGCCGTTGACACCATCAGTAATCTTGTCGTCAGAACTAATTTTCTCAGAACCACCAGCAGTTGAAACAGTTCCTTCAGTCTTCAGTTTCTTTGAAACGCAGAAACCAGGCTGGATACCAGCCTTAACGGCCAGACCCTTCACGATGTAGTACTGAGCCAGGATGGGGATGTTGATGTAGTCGAGCTTCATGGTTTGTGTGCCCTTTACTTCACCGTTAATACCAAGAATATTGAAAGGAATCACACCCTCCTTGCTCTTTACACCCTGCATAGAGTAGAACAGACCAGCGGTAACGCCGAAGTTCTCTGCTACGCCATACTCAGCCTCAACACCAGCGGTAAAACCGACGCGCATCTTAGAATTATCGACCTTCGTCATTGTAGCGAGGTTCATACCAACGGTGGGCTTCAGAGTTACCTGACCTACCTCGTTCTGTGCGTTTGCACTCAGCACGGCTACCATCATGGCAGCAATCATCATTAACTTTTTCATACGATTTACTTCTTTAAATGGATTAATACTTTTTCTAATTCATACGTTTTGTTTCCGAAGACCGTCGAATTAATCAACGGGGGTTTCGAATTCGGGTGCAAAGGTAAGAACATTTTTTGTTGTTATCGCACACAAACGTTGCTTTTTCCGCAAAAAAGTGTTGTATTCTTGATTTATATCAGTCGATGACGATGACAGCGACGACGGTGAGAGGTATTTTTATTTACGTACGACGACAGCGCCCGGATATTTGGAAATGTCTAATTTGAAGACGTCGTCAGAGACACCTACCTTCACGCGGTTGATGGTTACGGTCATCTTGACACCGCCTTTCCGAGCAGACATCTCGCGGACGTAGAAGTTGTCCTTGTCTATCCTGACTGTCATCTTCTTGGGGTCTTCCTTGTCGACAGGGTCGCTGAAGGTGATGACGTAGTACTTGTCCTTCAGCTTCATCGTTGCCTTGCGATAGTCCTTGTCAAAGTCGAAGGTGATGGTGTTGTCGGTCTTCTGCTTCGCACTGGTCTTGGTAATCTTCAGCGAGTCCTTCAGCTCCAGCTTCTTGCCCTTCTTCCGGGCTTTCTCCTTGACGTCCTCCGATAATTCAAAGCTTTCGTACACCCACTGTTGGGTGCCGTCGAAGCCCTCTTCCATCTTCGACACCTGCCCGAGCATCTTCATCTTGCCCTTCATCAGCGACTTTTCGCCCTTGCTCCACAGCTTCGTCTCCATGTTGCCCTTGAAAATCAGCATGCCGAGGTGGATGTTCATGTCTATCTCCAGTCCTGCGGTATTGGTCATCTTGGCATTGGTCTTCCTGATGACCTCAGCCACGTCGGCAGGAATCTGCGCCTGCACGCTCAACAGGCCGCAAAAGAGAAGGATGGCGGCCAGCATCCGTTGGATAGTCTTATTCATATTGTATGAGTGTCTTATCTTATTGTTTGGTGCCCCTGACGAGGAACGTCAGCAGGAAGCCCACGAGGAATATCGTGGTGGTACCCAGCACGATGGCCAGGTAGGGATGCAGGTGCGGACCTGGCAGCGACCACATGTCGGCCAACGATATCCAGCCAATGACCACGATGCCGCCTATGCAGCCCGACAATGCCGCCCAGCGATTGATGCGCGCAGGGATGCAACCCAGCAGGAAGAGTCCAAGCATGCCTCCTGAGAAGATGCTCGACAGCGTCCACCAGGCGTCGATGATGCTTTCCACACTCAGCATGGCAATGGCCACGCAGGCGCCCAGCAGACCTACGGCAAAGCTCGAGAGACGCACAATGGCGAGTTCCAGCTTTTGGTGCTTATGATGGTCTTGCGGGTCGTGATGGCGCAACTTGTCTGTCACATTACGAGCCTTTAGGAAGAACGGACGCACGTAGTCGGTCAGGATGATAGTAGCCGCTGACGTAACGGAGGTAGACACGGTCGACATACCTGCCGCAAAGATAGAGGCAATGAGCAGTCCTCTAAGGCCTACTGGCAAACCGTTGACTATGAAGTAAGGGAACACGTAGTCGGGTTTGGCCTGAATATCGGCAGGCAACGGGGCTACACCCGCCTGATAGTACGAGTACAAAGCTGAACCGATGAGGAAGAACAGGGCCGAGACAGGAATGAACAGGTAGCCTCCGAAGAGTGCCGAGAACTTAGCGTCCCTGTCGGTCTTGGCAGCATGGTAGCGTTGTACGTAGTTCTGGTCGATGCCGTAGTTCTGCAGATTGATGAAAATGCCGTAAATCAAGCATACCCAGAAGGTTGAGTTCGTCAGGTCGGAGGTAAACGCACCCAACGAGAACTTGTTGCCCATCGGCGAGTTAGCCGCCAGCTCGAAGGTCTGCATGGGACCTTCAGGCATCGAGAACATCAGGATGCCCAAGCACAGCAGCGCTCCACCTATTAATATAATACCCTGTATGGCATCGGCCCAGATGACTGCCTTCAGGCCACCCATCATAGAATAGACGATGATGCCTATCGAGGTCAGGATGATGACGGTATGCATGTCCCAACCCATCAGAATATACATCGGAACGGCCAGCAGATAGAGGATGGAGCCCATGCGAGCTATCTGCGTCAGCAGGTAGCAGGCAGAGGCATACAGACGGGCCCACGCCCCAAACTTCTCCTCCAAGAACGTATAGGCCGAAACACTCCCGCTATGCCGATAGAACGGCACGAAATACTTGGCGGCAAAGTAGCTCGCGATAGGAATGCTGAGCGAGAAGACAAAGGCATTCCAGTCGGCAGCAAACGCCTTGCCGGGATAGCCTATATACGAGATGCTCGACACATAGGTGGCGAAGATGCTCATGCCCACCACCCAGCCAGGAATGGAGTGGCCTGCCGAGGTGAACTCGTCAGCGCTGGAGCCCTTCTTGAAGAACGAGCAGCCGAAAACCACCACACCCAGCGTAAAGACCAGGAAGATGACGAAATCTGTTAAATGCATAATTCACAATGCACAATGCACAATTTACAATTTCAGTTTTCCATTCTCAATGGGCAGTGCCTCGAGCGCCTGCTGAATCTTAGCGCGCTCAGGAGCCTCGAACTTATAGAACGGAGAGGCCACGAAGTCGTCGTTGATGATGCCCAAGAGTGAGAGTGCACACTTCAGCCCCTTCAGGTAGCTGGAGCCATGCTTGCCGACGGTATAGATGGTGGTGGATATCTGCATGATGAGCTGCTGCAGGTCGAGCACAAGATTGATGTCGCGTGCTGAGGCTGCGTCGTACATGGCCACATAGAGCTCAGGGAACATGTTGGCACCTCCGTTGATGCCTCCCTGTGCTCCCAGCAGCACACACTCGCCCGTAATCTCCTCAGGACCTACGAGCATGGCGAAGTCCTTGCGGTACTGCATCTTATACATGACCGACTGGAAATAGACGGCATTGGCCGAAGAGTCCTTGAAACCTACCACCTGCTCGTTCTGCGCTATGCGAGCCACCGTATCAGGGGCGAAGCTTACCTTCACGTGCGAGGGCATATTATAAAGGAATACGGGCAGAGGCAACTGGGGCACCAGTTCCTCGTAGAACTGCGCCAGCTCGGGCTGACCTGTAGCGAAGTAGTAAGGGGGAGCCGACACGACGCCATCGGCACCACAATCGGCAGCCACCTGCGCCAGCTTGATGCTCTCGACAATGCTGGTGTCGGTGATGCAGGCCAACAAGGGCAGACGACCTCTGTTGATGCGACACGACTCACGAATCATCTGCTTGCGCACTTCGTAGGAGAGACTTTGTTCCTCTCCCGTCGTGCCCAGTACGAAGAGTCCGTGCACACCACCTTGGATGAGGTGTTCTATGAGCCGCTCCAGACTCTCAACATCGAGCGTCTCGTTATTCACTAAGGGAGTTACCAGCGGTGGAATGATACCGCTCAGAGGGGTTTTGAAATTGGGTTTCATAACTATGTCGTTTTTACTTTTTAGACGATTTCATCGGGTGGTTGTCATCACTCTTTCTTGCCTTGTATGATGGCCTGCCGACAACTCTTGAATGTCTGCCGAATAGGGCATGCGAAGGGTGGCCGTCTGGCCTTCAGGAATATCGATGTCGAGCATAAACTGGTTGCCCTGTATGCGCCAAGAGACCTTGACGCCATGCGACTCGCCTCGGCACCACGTCAGGTCACCCATAGGATGCGGAGCCAACACCACCCTGCCCTGCTCACGCCAGATGCCAAGGATGTAAGGCACCAGCAGATTGTTAACATGACCCATCATGAAGTGGTTCATCGAGGCACCATGCTCAGGATTCCATTGTTCCGTCAGCGTGGTATGTCCCAACTTGATCTGGTAGCCATAGCCTGGAACATCGTAGTGGTTGAGCAGATTGTACAACAGTTCCTGCTGACCGTTGTGGATGAGGGCATTGAAAAGATAGCGATTGCCCACATCGCCTGTAGTCAACCTGTCGCCATGCCGATGGATGTCGGCTATCAGTTGCTGGAACACAGCCTCGCGGTCGACCTCGGGCACCAGTCCCATCTCTAGCGCAATGGCCTGCGCACATTGGCTGCCAGTACCAAAAGTGTGTGTGTCAGCATGATAGAACTCGCGGATAAAAGCCTCACGGATGCTGTCGGCACGTGCTTCACCCATCAGCTTGTTCCACCAGTAGTAGTGGGCTGTCGACACCAAAGGCATCGGGGTGTTTTGTGCAAAACCTGCACGACCAGGCCCGAAGTCGTACCAGTCGCCCAAACCTTGCTTCAGAATATAGCACGAATCTTGCGTAGCCAGATAGTCCACATAACGCTTCATCTGTGGCCTATAGTGGGTGATGATTTTCTCATCACCATAAAACTCCTTATAGAGGAAGGGCAAGGCAACGAAAGCCCCGCCCCATTCAGGAGACTCGAGGAAGGGAGGAGCCCATGAACCTTCAAAGACGCAAAGATTTGGGGCTATCTCGGGCAGGGCACCATTGGGGAACTGCGCATCGGCAATGTTCTGCATGGTCTGCTCCAGCATCGAACGACAGTCATAGTTAGCCACCAACCCCTCGCCGTTGAGCCAGTCTTGCTCAAGCCATCCCAGCTTCTCGCGATGGGGGCAGTCGGTCCATACGGCTTGCCAGTTAGAGCGTATGGCACGGTCTATCAATCGGTAGGCATCGTTGAACAGCGGGTTGGAGCACTCGAAAGCGCCCGTTTTATCAGCAGCGTTATACACAAAGCACGATTCTACCTTCCTAAGCACCTCTATGTCTCCCTCCACCTGCAAATATCGGTATCCGTAATAGGAGAACCGCGGATGCCAGACTTCTGGCCCTCCGCCCTTTAATATATAGGTATAATAATGGGGACGGCCGGTCTGCTTCTGATTGACGAGTCCTTCCTTGGTCAGCGTCTCGCCAGGAACGAGCTTCAGACGCTGGCCAGCCTTTCCCTGAGCGGTAATCTCTGGGAAACCTGCCAGGTTCTGACCCATGTCGAGCACCAATACGCTATCATGCCTGATGGTGTCCTTCACACCATAGCGCTCCATCAGCTTCACCGGATGGGCTATCTGCTTGCGCAGATGACCCTTGGGAGCCTCCTGAACGACTACCGGCTTCCAGCTCTTGTCGTTGGCAAGGTGTCGTTCCATACGGGCATTGTAGTCCTCGCCTCCATATATGCTGTTGAAGGTGATGGGCGAGAGGGCCCATTGCCACGAGGCATCGCTCACCACGTCTTCTTCTCTGCCATCTTCATAGACGAGGTGCATACGGAACAACAAGGTAGGAGGGCCAAAGGCTATCTTCATCTTCGCATAGCGCTTCCCCTGCTCGTTATAGAAGCCATTGCCCAGCAACACCTGGATTCCAAGCGATGACACCGATGACGATGACACCGATGACAATGGGGTATTTATGGTGTACGTATTGTAATAGATGCTCTTGTCGTAGTCGCTCCACAAGGGGGCAAACTCTGCGTCGCCCACCTTCTTGCCGTTCAGCGTGAGCTCGTAGAAGCCCAGGCCAACGATATGGATGGCAGCCTTACGCACCTTGCCTTTCAAGGGTACGTCCTTTCTGAGGCAGATGCTCCTGTCTGACAGCGTGTCGACGGCTGCCCATGCCTGCTTCACCTGGGATTCCTTCAGCTTGGCTCCTGTAAAGTTACGTCCCTGGGGCAAGTTGGCCTGCTGGTGCGTAATGGCACCAATCCATCGGGCATCCTTGAAGTCGCCTTGCGCAGCAGCTGCCAATGGCCATTGCGACGCCACACTCTCAAGGAGAGAAAAGCTAACAGCCAATAGCATGAAAACCCGCCTCATAACGCATTCTTTATAATCAGTTTACCGATGGTGTCGCGATGACCTTTCAGCTGACCATCCACATAGACGTGCAGTCCTCGACCCACATGATAGCGCGAGCCGTCCTGGTCCCAGACGATGCTGAGTGTATGGCCATGATAGCGCACGTTGTCCAGACAGAAGTAAGACCATTTTCCTGCAGGTAACAGGGGATTGACCTCCAAGGTATTGTCCTGACGCGGACGCAGGCCACATAGACCTGTGATGACGAGGTCATTCCATGTAGAGTGGTTGTAGTAGCGCGAGCGTTCCTGGTCGCCCTTGAGCCAATAACCTGTGGTCTCGTCGAGATATTCGCCAATATAGGGTTTGCCACGCATGTGCTGGCTCTGCATGTATTTCTCCATTTCAGCGAAGTAAAGGGAGTCGAGACTTAGCTCTTGGCTATTCTCTCTTTGAGAGTGTGGCGTTGCAATAGCTATTAGCTTTTGGCTTTGATAGTCGTTGGCGAAGTTGGCCAATGCTGTCAGCGTCTGACTGGTGGCAAAAGGCCATACGGCACCGTCCCACTCACACTTGCCTACGCCATGGGTGCGGAACTGGGGATGGCGACGCTCTGCAGTAGTCTGACCATAGGGAGCCGAGAAGCCTTTTTCGTCAGCAGCCTGCAACCAAGCGACAGCATATTTGGTATCATCCTTGGCCAGATGGGTATACCAGGGCATGAAACCTATGGCCTCACGCACGTTAGCTGAGGAGTCTACACGATGAGTCTCGAAGAACTGGTGCTGCTCGTTCCACAGTTTCTGGTGAACTTTCTCCTTCAAGGTGGCGGCCTTGTCAAAATAGGTCTTGGACTTGGCATCGTCGCCAGTTAGTTGGGCGATGTTGCCAATGGCCATCGCGTTGCCAAACATATAACTATTAATGCTGGGACGCAGATACTTCTTCTT
>JAFPEE010000038.1 GCA_017389705.1 Prevotella sp. | reverse complement strand
GTCGTGGGTGCGCGTGCCGTCGGGCATGTAGTTGGCCTTGTCGTACTGGTCGTAGGCATAGGACAGTTCCAGATGGCGGCCGTAGTCCCAACTGTAGCGCCCCTTGAGTCCTGCACTATAGCCGTTGAAGTGATAGTCGTGAGTATCGCGCTCGCTGGTGCGGAAGAAATAGCTGCCACGGCCAGTCATCGTCAGCCGGTCGGTGGCACGCCAGATGAACCGTTGCTTCAGGTTGTAGGTCTTCTGTCCATAGAGCCGACTCAGGTTGGAGTCGTCGTTCAACACCGACTCATCGTAAGGCAGTCCCTGTGCCTTCTTCATCAGCTCGAGGGCAATCTCCTCGGAAGTGTGCGCCTTGGGCAGGTCGATGGGGTCGATCTTGGTGTGCTGGAAACTCGTCTGCGAGTTCCACTTCCTGTTGTTGAAGGAGAAGCTGGCTCCGTTGCGCCATTCATGCCCGAAAGTGCTGTAACGCGAATGGGCATTTGCCGTCCAAGGCTCGAGGTTCTCGCGGCTGATGATGTTGACCACGCCCCCTACGGCATTCGAGCCGTAGAGTGCCGACGAGGCTCCCTTCACAATCTCTATGCGCCCGGCGTTTTCAAGGCTCAAACGGCTGTAATCGACGTTGTCCATCGTCTCGCCAGCCATGCGCTCACCATCGACAAGGAAGAGCACGGCATTGCCGCCGAAGCCGCTCATGTTGAGAGACGTCTCCTGACTCATGGCGAATCCGAACTCAAGTCCGGGAATCTCCTGAATGAGCATGTCCTGGATATTGGTGGCATCGGCAATCCTGATGTCATTGAGCGTAATGAGCCTCGTCACCACAGGGGCATCCTTCAGCGCCTTAGGTGTGTGCGAGGCCGTCACCACGACGGATTCCAGTTCCACAGAGTCGCGGAGGTTGTTCTGTGCAAACATACTGATAGCTGGCACAGCCAATGCCATGCCAGCCAGAACAGAGGTCTTGATACGAACGTTCACCACTTACTTACGAGTTCCTGTAAAGGTGGTTGTCATGAGGAATGGCATGTTGCCATATTTCAATGAGTAAGTACCTACCACTTTCTTGTCACTAAACATGAGGGCGACGTTGCTCACGACATAGGCCTTCTCCTCACCCTTGGCATTCTTCACGGTTCCGCTATAAGAGGCCACCTTGCCAGTAATGGTATTGCCGCTCTTGGCCAGGGGAATGTTCTTCACGATGAACGACGGGATGGTCATCATACCCATGCCCCACTCGGGAACCGTCATATCGACAGATGTGTCTGATGCTTTGGTAATCTCGTAGGTCTTGGTCTCGTTCGACGACTCGTCGTTATCGACCATTATCACCTCATTACCTGTATAGGAACCAGCCACCTGGGTGGCAACGGGAGCCTCGGGCTCATCATCATCACTGCTGCATGAACTGGTACCAAGCACGGTTGCCAAAGATGCAATCAATGCGATTGTTAAACTCTTGATTTTCATTTTCTCTAATCTAGTTTGATGAAATAACATATATTACTTTTTCAACTGCTGAGTAGAATAGTCGTACTCCGACCCGTATGCGCTATGAGGAATACTGAATATCAGCACCATGAACACGACTGCCGCACCGACCACCCACTTGTTGTACTTCCATTTCAACGTGGCCAGAGCAGCCAAGAAGAAGAGGAACGACAGCAGCGTCTTATTGTCAGTCAAGTCGGTTCCGTAGGGGAATCCCGTCCACCAGGGACCGAAGGCGGCATGCTGGACGAGAGGTCCGAAGACGAAGCCTCCAACGAACATGATGCCTACGGTGAGTTTCAGCCACTTAGCGTAGTCCCTACCCGTAACGACCAGCAGGAAGGTATAGACGGCCAGTAGCATGGCTCCGAACATGAGCAGGATGTGGGGAATCAGGATGCCTGCGGGCACGTCGTTGCGGAAACGTATCACGACTGGCTCGTCCTTCAGATAGTCCTTGCCGTCAATGGTGAGATAGTATTGTAGCTTTCCCGCAACGGGCTGAACGGGCAGAGCGGCCTGCCACTCCCCATCTTTCCAGCGGAAATCCACGCTTGTATATTCATCTGACGTTGGGAAACGGCGGTAGTGCAAGCTCATGGGCACGGGGGGCGTTTGGTCAGATTCTAACTCATGGGACAGGTCCTCAGGAATTGGAAGCTTCACGAGTACATCTTGCTGTACGCCACTGCGGGGCAATTTCACCTGATAGCTCTCGCCACGCAGTTCGACGGTCAACTTCTTAGGGTAAGTAGGTCCCGTCATGCGCTGGTAGATGCTCAACACCAGGGTGATGACGACGGCCAGAAACCAATATAAGAACTTCTTCATCTGACAGGAGGTGTTAAGTGAACCTGGAATACGATGACCTCTTCGCCACGGAGCACCTTCACGGGAATCGTAGTGCCGGCCTTGAGCTCCGACAGGCGTTCCATATACTCGTTGATATCATTGACGGCCTTACCGTCAATCTCTTGAATGATGTCGCCGCTACGGATCCCGGCATTATGGGCAGGCTTGCCAGCCACCACGATATCGGCCCGCAGACCGGGAATCGTGCTGGCCCCCATGACATCGGGCATCAGTCCAAGGGTGACCTTAAACTTGGCATGCTTCATGGTCTGGGTGCTGGGCACATTAATGTAGTCTGGTGCCTCGGGGAGAGCTGCCAGACGGGCTATGAGCTGCTTCGAGAAGTCGAGTGTCTGCTGCATACCGTCGTAATTCAACGTGGAAGGCACATCGGCTGGCGTGTGATACTCCATGTGGCCACCCGTCGTCAGGAAAAGCACGGGGATGTCGGCTGCCACAAACGAAGCCTGGTCGCTGGGGCCATAACCGTCGGGAATACAACTGGCGTGAACGCCTGATTGCTGAGCCACCTCCTCGACCATCGCCTTGAAGCCGCTGCTGGTGCCTGTTCCCGACACGCTCATCGCGTGGTCGCGCATACGGCCAACCATGTCCAGATTGACCATGGCCACGATGCCCTTCAGACTGTCGGGGAGGTTGATTCGCCGAGTATCTTCGTGCCTCATCCAGTCGAGGAAGAACTTTGAGCCCACCAGGCCCTGTTCCTCGGCTCCGAAGAAGGCGAAGATGATGCTGCGGGGTGAGCCCACCTTCTTGAAATGGCGGGCCAGCTGGAGCACGACGGCATCGCCGCTGGCATTGTCATCGGCACCCGGATGAACGCCCAACGTGTCGGGACGGCGTGAGCCTGACCCTTCACCGCCCATGCCCAGATGGTCGTAATGCGAACCTACGACGATATACTCGTTTTTCAGCCGCTTGTCCTTGCCGGGAATCACGGCGATGATATTGTGAGTGGTGCGCTTCTCGTTCTTCCCGTAGGTAAAGTTGTGATAGTAGCCAGTTTCCTTCTTGCCTTTGACTATAGGCTTGAGTTTCATGCTGCGCAGCTGGCTGACGATGAACTCAGATGCGAGTGTATCGCCATGAGTAGCTGGATAACGCCCACCCAGCTCCTGCGAAGCCAAATACTCCACAGTCTGCCGCATGTCGTCCTGCCTCTGGGCTTGCATCTGCAAACCCAAGGCAATAGCGAAGGACAAAAGCCATATTTTCTTATTCATGAATCCTGAAATTTTCAAATTCGGGTGCGAAGGTACAACGATTATTTCATTACTGCAATCCTTATTTGTTATGATTTTTCGGCTTTTGCGGTCTAAGGTCAAAGGCTTTTTGCGGTCAAAAGCCCCCTAAGTGTGTCCAGCGGTTCCCCCGCTGGGATGACAAGATAAGACTTTGACATGTCTCCCTTCAACGAGGATAGCGCCCTCCTGTTTCAGCTCATTCAGACACCGTTGCAACGAATATTTCTGGATACCGAAATGGTCAGCCAGTTCCTGCCGGGAGAAAGGCAGAAGAACATCTTTCGACTGTTGAAGCCTGATTTGCTCCTCGAGATAAAGTATCACCTTTTCTCGTACACTCATGGAGAGCATGCGAACTTTCTTGGTCAGATGAGAAACAACATTTGAAAGTATCTTGATATAGTTCATCATCAGTCGCGGGTCATGGCTGAGAATCTTTTCAAGATCGGCAGGCATC
>JAFPEE010000037.1 GCA_017389705.1 Prevotella sp. | reverse complement strand
CCAGCAGGCACAACGCCCCAGCGGTATGCCTTGCCCACAGTGTGGCGGGTTCATTCCTGTCAGCATGCAGCAAATCATTACCGACTCGTCCATTCTCTGCCCTCACTGCGGACTACGCCTGAACATCAACCAGCAGGAGTCGCGTCCGGCTATCGAGGCCCTGAAGAAGTTCCAGCAGGCCCAAAGGGATTTCGACAAAAGAAGCAAGTATGTCTAATCATTTAACAAGTAAAAAATCATGAATACAATCAAATATAACAGTACAGGGCATGACGTGGATGTCTTGCAGACATTGCTCGACATTCCCCACAATCCTACCCACGAGTTCAACAAAACCACCCATAATGCAGTCGTTGACTTCCAGAAACGGAATGGGCTCGATGCAGACGGCATTGTAGGGTATAAGACATGGGAGATGCTTTTCTTCCACGATGATCGTCCCAAATATGGAATTACCGAGAACGACTTTGACCGCGCTGCCATGCTGCTCGACTGTGACCCAGCCGCACTAAAGGCCGTGCGGAAAGTGGAAACTGGCGGTAAGGGTGGCTTTCTGCCCAGTGGTCGTCCCACCATACTTTTCGAGGGACATATCTTCTGGCAGCAGCTTCGCACTCGCGGCATAGACCCGCAGGGAGTCGCTACTGGTAATGAGGACATCCTCTATCCCAAGTGGACGAAGACTCATTATAAGGGTGGAGAAGCAGAATACGATCGACTGCTTCGCGCCCGTCAGATCAATGAAGACGCTGCCAACGCCTCGGCCTCATGGGGCATGTTCCAGATCATGGGCTTCAACCATGCAGCCTGTGGCGAGCCGTCAGTAGTCGGTTTCGTGAATAGCATGTGCCAGTCCGAATGTCGGCAATTGCTGCTCAGCGTCCGATTCATAAGAGGCAACAGACCTATGCTTGCCGCCTTGCAGAAAAAGGACTGGAAAGCGTTTGCCCGTCTCTATAATGGACCAGCATACGTACAGAACCGTTACGACGAGAAACTTAGCAAAGCATATTTTTCTTTCAGTAAATAACCTTGTTAATTTGTGTTAAAAAGCGGGAGGGGTAGTGAAGTCATAGAATTATTTCGTACCTTTGCATGATAGTAATAGATTTATGGACAAATTACCCTATAGAGAGTTCCTGGCGATGATACAGGAGAAGACCCGCGAGGCGGACATCCCGTATAATGGCAGTTTTGAGTTGACACCGCTGTGCAACCTCGACTGCAAGATGTGCTATGTGCATCTGCAGGATCCGTCGGTAAAGCATCGGATGCTCTCGGGCGAGCAATGGATATCGCTCATCCAGCAGGCCATCGACGAGGGCATGATGGAGGCGTTGCTTACGGGCGGCGAGGCGATGACGCACCCCGCCTTCTGGGATATCTATATGTATCTTATCAACCACGGCATTATCACATATGTTAAGACCAATGGCCTGTTGCTCAACGAAGAGGCTATCAAGCGATTCCAGGAATATCCACCTTATAAACTCGACATCTCCCTCTATGGCTGCGACAGCGAGTCGTATGTGGCGGTGACAGGCGTGGATGCCTATGAGCAGGTGGTGAGCCATATCCGGATGGCCATTGATGCTGGGTTGCATATCCAAATTATGATCACCCCCAGCAGTTATATGTCGCCATGGACGGAGCGCGTGATGGTGCTGGCCAGGTCGTTTGGCGTGAGCGTGAATGTGAATAACGGTCTCATTGAGCCCCACGACAATACGGGCAGGCAGAAAGCGGACTTCGATATTCCGCTTGAAGAAGAACTGAGCATCAAGGAAAAGAGAAAGGAACTGTTTTCGTCAGGCTATTCTACCGACGATCATGAGTTCTTTATGAAGCGGAGGAACCGCCCTATGCTGTCCGACAAGGGCCTATATTGCTATGCCGGGCGTACGGGCTTTGCCGTCAACTGGGACGGTGTCTTGCTGCCCTGCTTAAGTTTCCCCCGCGATGTGGTGTGTGGCTATCCATTGCGCGACGGCTTTAAGCATGCTTGGAACGAAGTTAACGAAGTGATGAGGAACTACGAGGTGCCCGATGCATGCCATCATTGCGAACTGAACACGAAGTGTCATTACTGCCCGATGGCGCATCAAAAGGTGGCAGCCAAGCACCTGTGTGACCCAGATTATTGCAACTATGTAAAGGCAAGATACAAAGCCTTAGAAAAGACTCAAAAAGATAATTAACGACCGAAAGGTCATATTGTATAACAATTTAATAGTATTACAAAATGAAAACAGAAAAAATGACGTACGAGAAGCCGACCGTTCAGAAGGTGGAGTTCGACTTCAAGACCAGAATCGCAGCGTCTTCCTGCGGTATGGCTCCTTCAACAGACGATAATTGTGGTTTTCACCCCTTTTAGCAAATGAGCGAACTGCAATTGAACAAAGACTTTGTGCTCCGCAAGGTGTGCGGTCTGAATGTCGTACTGCCTACGGGGACGAACGTCAAGGACTTTGGCGGTGCACTGAATCTAAACGATTCTGCTGCGCTGATCTACGAGCAGCTGCAAGCTGGCAAGACCGTCGAGGAGACGGTTTCTGCCCTGGTGGCAGCGTATGACGTGACGCCAGAGACAGCCCTCGCCGATGTGCAGGAAACCATCGAATCGCTGCGGGAGGCAGGCGTAATGGCCTGACCTCCGGCTGCGCGACTACAATGGACCAGAAGATATCGCTGACCGTAGAGCAATGGGTAGCACTACGGGAGCAGTCGCCTGAAGGAGCGGGTCAAATCCCCGTCTGGTTTCAGGTGACGGGTGGTAGTATGCTGCCTTTCGTCCGTCCCTTCCGCGACAACGTCATGTTAGTGGCGGTTGAGGAAGAGACGCTGAAGGTAGGTGACATCGTGCTATTCCCAGGCAAATACAAAGGCGGCGACTATTGTCTGCATCGGCTCTACCAGATAGACGGTGAGCGTGTGCAGACCTTTGGCGACGGTAATCTACGCCCCGACCATTGGCAGCCCAAGAGGCAGATTTTAGGCAAGGCACTGTTCATCAAGCGTGGACGGCTGACCATTGATTGTGAGTCGCCCCGATGGCAGAAAGTGTTCCGCCTGTGGAACGCGCTGTTGCCCTTGCGCCCTTTGCTGTTGCTGCCATTTAGGTTGATGAACAAACTTCACCGTCTATTCCCACGAATCTTTTAGAGTATGCACGAATACTACTTTGCCAACTATCGCCTGCTGGTGGATGATGCCATCAGTAGTAGTGACCGTATGGATTACTTGGCTGGCTTTAGTCAGGTGATGCCTGCTACCCATACCTTTACTATTCACATGGGCGACGAGGCACTGCTCGACCATAAGTTCTCAGAGGCCACCACATTTCCCATTGTCTGCACGACAGACAGTTTTAATATCCACGACACACAGAACTCATGGGCTTTCGTTTCTTTGATGAACGAAAAAAGCGCCAGGTACAACATTAAGCATGTGTTGATGTGTGCCAGAGATTATAGCGAGATGACGCTATACATCTCACGACAACCTTACTTTTATGAAAAGAAAAAAGAGTGGAGGATGCCCTGGATTCCGATGTCCTCTGCTATTCGTGCCGCCTGTGAGGCTGGCATGACGATGCGCGACGGGATGCCCCTGCACGCTGCACTGGTAGAGAAAGATGGCTACGGCGTGGTGTTCCTCGGACCCTCGGGCATGGGCAAATCGACGCAGGCCAAGCTGTGGGTGGAGCATCAGGGTGCCGACTTCATCATCGGCGACCGCCCAGGTCTTCGCCGCATCGACGGCCAGTGGATAGGCTTCGGCATGCCGTGGGACGGCAAGGACAATATCAAGCAGCAGAAGCAGGTGCCCATCCGTGCGCTCATCTCGCTGGAGCAGGCGCCCGAGAACAGCATCCGCCGCCTCACGAAACAGGAAGCGATGATGGTGCTGCTCAATCAGGTGATGATGCCCATGTGGGACGATGCCGCCATGGCGCTGCTCACCCCCTTGATGGGCCAACTCGCCACAGAAATACCCTTCTACCATCTGAAGAACCTGCCCAACAGGGAGGCTACCGATCTGACTCGCAAGACTATCTGTGAAACATAATCATGCAGGAGTAGTAAAATATGATGACAAAACATTACAAGGTAGCGGGACATACGTTTGCCGTCAGCGGTCAAGCCGGTTTTTTTGAGCTGATGGGAAACTATGAACCATTTGAATGCGAGGGCGGTGAGCCGTTGTTCTCGTTGACAGTAGAATGTGGTGTAGTACCCGAATATACCGAAGAGTATCGGCAGGAGGAATCCCGGGGGACTATCATCTACAGCTACGGCCATGATGCTTCGGGAAACTACGTGTTTGAAGAGATTAGAAAGGAGTCAAAGGGGTGTCTGATCTGTTCCAAAGACTGCCGCGAAGGTCGGCTCATCATGACGAGTGACATTTCTACGTTTATATTTGAACATTTGATGATGCTCATGTATGCTTTGGCGACGGCAGGAAGCGACACGCTGGTCCTCCATGCAGTCGTGGTGAGTTGTGAAGGCAAGGGTTACATATTTTTGGGACCCTGCCGCACTGGGAAAAGCACGCATGCCCGATTGTGGCTGCTGCATGTCGAGGGGACGAAGTTGGTCAACGACGACTTTCCCGTTGTGAGAGGCGGAATGGTCTATGGCTCGCCCTGGGGAAGCTTCAATACGCCGTGCTACCGGAATGTCAGCTACCCCATCGGCGGCATTGTCAGCCTGAGCCAAGCCTCTTGCAACAAGATACATCGTATTAGTGGTATCGAGACATACTTGACTTTGTATTGTAGGGATATCTTCAGTTTTTGGGGCTACTCTATCCCTGAGGATATCGCCGAGGGCATGCATCAGACGAAGGACAAGTTGGCACAGACCATACCAATGTGGCATCTGGAGTGCCTGCCCGACGAGGCGGCGGCGAGGCTGTGCCATGAGACCATTATGAACGATGGAATGTAACTACCAGCCATTCTTTGAATTCTTGCGCCTGGCGATGACGGGCGGAAATGTTTTCTGTGATGGCCTCTCACTACCTAACACGAGAGACCATCTATGAAACATGATCACAAGGTGAATAATCACTGCTGCTTTGCCTTGACGAAGACTCCTTCCATTCGCTGGCGATAGTCGCCAGTAGCATATAGCGGGTTCTTGCCGATGTAGTAGCAATTACCCTCAAAGCCGTCAATAACATCCAGATTGACAATCTCCGACCTGTTGATACGCACGAAGTTAGAATGCTCCGTCAACATCTCCTCAATCCGCCACAGCCGATGATTCACCATCAGGCTTCTCTCGTTGGTTAGGAACATGACACTCCCATTCTCGAAGGCTCTCACCCATAGAATCTCGTCATACCTTACCTTCTCCCACTTCTCGTCAGTCTTCACGAAGAAGCCGTCTCTCACTACATACAGACTTTGTGTACTGACTTCAGCATCTTCATCTTTCTTGCTCAGGCAAGAGCCTTTTGGTGTCGTCGAAGGACTGTTTGCACCGTCGAAGAACTCTAAAATTCCATCTTGTTTCATAAGAATCGTTTTTTTACTTAACTTTTGCTAAACATCTGATTTACAAACAGAACGATAGAATCTGTATTCCATTACTGTTTACAAAAGTAAGCACAAAGAAACGACCAGCCTCATGACTTACACGTACAGCCTT
>JAFPEE010000036.1 GCA_017389705.1 Prevotella sp. | reverse complement strand
TACATGGTGGCCCCCTTGGCGCCAGACAACTTCCGCATCGAGTTTACCAAGGACGACGAGGTACGACTCAGCTGGGAGCCGGTAGAAGACCCTCAGGAACCCACGGCCAACCCTTCAGGATATATTGTCTACACAGCCCTGGGCGATGCCGACTTCGACAATGGCACCTACGTCCGTGCCAAGAACAGCCTTGAACTGCAACTGGAGCCCAACCTGCTCTACCACTTCAAGGTGGTGGCAGCCAATCGTGGTGGCAAGAGTTTTCCCACGGAAGTGCTCTCTGCCCTATACAATCCTAATGCCCGCCAGACGGTGATGATAGTCAATGGCTTCCATCGCGTCTCCTCGCCTGCCATCCGCAACAACGGTCTGCACCAGGGCTTCGACCTCGACGAGGACCCCGGCGTCACCTACGGCCCCACCTATGGCTGGGTAGGACGCCAGATTAACTTCGACCGCACGCAGATGGGTGACGAGAACGGAGGCTTGGGCGACAGCAGCGACGAGCTGGCAGGAATGCTCATTGCCGGCAATGACTTCAACTACGTCATGAACCATGCCGAGGCCATCCAAATGGCAGGCAACTACAACATCGTCAGCTGTTCCAGTCAGGCTGTCGAGACGGCTCGTGTACAACTTGGCAAGTATCACGTTGTCGACCTCTTGCTGGGTCTGGAACGCAACGACGGACATAGTCTGGACTACTACAAGACCTTCGACACCTCCCTACAGCAGGCCCTTCAAGGCTACACCTCACGAGGTGGACGCCTCTTGGTCAGCGGAGCCTATACAGGCAGCGACATGCAGTCGGAGGCTGAACAGCGTTTCCTTGCAAGTGTTCTGCATTGCCAGTATGGCGGTCGCAGCCTTGCACCTACCAACGAGGTGAAAGGTCTGGGCACCAACCTCTACTTCTACAAGAACCTGAACGAGGAGCATTATGCTGCCACCTCGACAGACATTCTGCAACCCGTTCATCCTGCCATTACAGCCATGCAGTATGCTGACGGCTATGGAGCAGCAACGGCCTATAAAGGAACCGATGGCAGCATCTTCGTCATGGGCTTCCCCTTCGAGTGCATCAAGACCAGCCAGAAGCGCGGGTCTATCATGCGAGGCATCTTAAACTATCTCATCAAATAAAACTAAAAACTAATTTGCATTATGTACAAAATCCAAACTAACTCCAGCGGAACACGAAGCATTGAGATTTCTGAAGAACACCTGCAGACCATTGAGCAGTATCAGCTGTTCCGCGACCTGATTGACTCCAACGGATACGTTGACGAGGAAGTGTTGAACAAGCTGAAGCTTAACATCCGCTCCATGCTCGAGTCTGATGCCGGCAAGGACAAGAACCTGCTCGACCTCTGCCTGGATGTGATTTACCATCCTAACATGAAGGCTTTCGGTTTGCAGCAGCTCGTCATCCTTTACATCAACTGGAAGAATCGTGGCAACGACAATCTGGGCATGACCACGCGTGCTTTCCAGGGAACACCGTTTAACTAAGCTGTTGACCGTTGGCTTTTTGCCGATAGCTTACAAATGGAGTACAGACTGACGGATTTTCTTCCCACGACGAAGAAAGAGATGGAGCTGCGAGGCTGGGAAGAGGTGGACATCATCCTTTTCTCGGCTGATGCCTATGTAGACCATCCTTCCTTCGGAGTGGCTGTCATTGGGCGTACGCTGGAGGCTGCCGGCTATCGGGTGGCCATTGTGCCCCAGCCCGACTGGCATGGCGACTACCGCGACTTCAAGAAGCTGGGACGTCCACGCCTGTTCTTTGGCATAGCCCCCGGATGTATGGATTCTATGGTCAACAAGTACACGGCAGCGCGCAGGCTACGCTCTGAGGACGCCTACAGCCCTGACGGTCGTCACGACCTGCGCCCAGAGTACCCCACCATTGTCTACTCCAGAATCCTGCGCCAGCTCTATCCTGATGTGCCCATCGTGTTAGGAGGCATCGAGGCATCGTTGCGCAGACTGACCCATTACGACTACTGGCAGGACTGTCTGCGTCCCTGTATCCTTTGCGATGCCCCTGCCGACCTCATCGTCTATGGCATGGGCGAGAAACCCATCGTCGAACTGGCTCAGCGCCTTGCCGAGGGTTCCCCCGTCAGCGACATCCACGACATTCCCCAAACAGTATACCTCTCCAGGAACATCACCCCAGAGGCTGACGACATTGTGCTGCACAGCCATGAGGAGTGCCTCAAGGAGAAGCGCTCGCAGGCAGAGAACTTCCGGCATATCGAGGAACAGTCGAACATGATGCATGCCCATCGGCTCATCCAGTCTGTAGCCTCAAGATACGTGGTGGTCAACCCACCCTATCCTCCTATGACGAGTGCCGAGCTCGATGCCTCCTTCGACCTGCCTTATACGCGCGTTCCACATCTTAAATATAAGGGCAAGCGCATACCAGCCTACGAGATGATTCGCCACTCGGTCAACATCCATCGTGGCTGCTTCGGAGGATGTGCCTTCTGTACCATCTCTGCCCATCAAGGCAAGTTCATCACCTGCCGTTCCAAGGAAAGCATCTTAAAAGAGGTCAGGCAAGTGGTGCAGATGGACGACTTCAAGGGTTATCTTTCCGATCTTGGAGGTCCCTCTGCCAACATGTATGGCATGCATGGACGCAACCTCAGCATCTGCGAGAAGTGCAAGCGTCCCAGCTGCATCCACCCACAGATATGCCCCAACCTCAATACCGACCACTCCAAGCTCCTAGACATCTATCGTGCCGTCGATGCCCTGCCAGAAGTCAAGAAAAGCTTCATAGGCAGTGGCGTGCGCTATGACCTATTATTATATAAGAGCAAGGACGATGCTGCCAATCGGGCGGCTATGGAGTACACCCGCGAGCTCATCACCCGCCACGTCAGCGGACGCCTGAAGGTAGCCCCCGAGCATACCAGCGACCACGTGCTGCACCTGATGCGCAAGCCCTCGTTCTCGCAGTTCTACGACTTCAAGCGCATCTTCGACCGCATCAATCACGAGGAAGGCCTGCACCAGCAGATTATCCCCTACTTCATCAGCAGCCATCCAGGATGTACAGAGGCCGACATGGCCGAGCTGGCAGTGCTCACCAAACGGCTCGACTTCCAGCTTGAGCAGGTGCAAGACTTCACCCCCACGCCGATGACCGTCTCCACCGAGACTTGGTATACAGGCTACGACCCCTATACGTTAGAACCCGTCAAGAGTGCCAAGAGCCCACAGGAGAAACAAGCCCAGCGCCAGTATTTCTTCTGGTACAAGCCAGAGGAGCGCCAGCGTCTGGAGCAGAGCCTGCGCCGCATTGGCCGTCCTGACCTGATAAAAGAACTCTGTCCCTATGCAAATCATCGAGCAAGCGCTCGTCCCCAAGAACCCAAAGAAGAAAAGCGAGGACGGCATCGTCGTCACCGCTGACTTCATAGCCGTCATCGACGGAAGCACATCGAAGACCCCGCTACGCCACAGCCTGCTTCGCTCCAACGGCCGCTATGCCATGCAGCTCATCAGCCGCTACATTCAGCGCATGCCCAAGACCACCACGTGCGAAGCGTTCCTGCGTGGCGTCACAGCCTATATCCGCAAGCACTACAAGAAGTCCATGCTTCCCCGGCTGGCTGAGCACCCTGAGGATCGCATCACAGCCTCCGTCGTCGTGTATAGCCGTGTGTCGCGAGAGCTCTGGATGGTGGGCGACTGCCAATGTCTCATCACAGACATCAGCCATAAGCACTCCCCTGTCTACTACGACAATCCCAAACCCTACGAGGCAGAGCTGGCATCCATGCGTGCACAGGAGGCTCAGCGACTCATGGCACAAGGCACGACGCGTGACGAGCTGTTACGCGACGATGCAGCCCGTCCTGTCATCATTCCACACATGATTGACACCATGCGCCAGCAGAACGTATCCTATAGCGTCGTCGACGGATTCCCCATTCCTCGCCAGCACGTGCGCATCATCACCCTCGACTTCCAGCCCTGGGAAATCGTCCTCGCCTCCGATGGCTATCCCTTCCTGTGCACTACCTTGCAGGAGAGTGAGAGCCGACTGCAACAGCAGCGCGAGAACGACCCCCTGAACATCGGTCCTGACTTCCAGGCCACCAAAGGCTTTCACCCTGACTTCAACTCCTTCGACGACAGGGCATACATCCGTTTCCAGGTGTAGCAGGCCTGTCGCACGCTGAGTGTAGAAGCATAAGTAACCACAATGTAACAGGAAAAAGGATAGAATAAGCTGAATTTGCTGTAATTTTGCAGCGAATTTTGAACTAAAAGAGATTTTAATGGATTTAATGGGACTGCCCTTGTGGGCTTGGATTGTTTTCTAAACATTGGTTTTATTGATGCTTGTGGCCGACCTGAAGATGTTCGGACGGAAGGGACAGCATGAGATGAACGTCCGCGAGGCGTTGCAGATGACTGCCGTATGGATAGTCGTTTCGCTGCTGTTCTGTGCAGGCATCTGGCTGTTCTATCCCGTCGAGCCGCAGGATATTGCGTGCCACGCTCAGACCTTTAGAGGTCGGAGAAGGCTATGGAGTTCCTGGCGGGCTATCTGATAGAGAAATCGCTGTCCATGGACAACCTGTTCGTCTTCCTCATGCTGTTCTCGTTCTTCGGCATCGAGCGCAAGTATCAGCACGAGGTGCTCTTCTGGGGCATCTTCGGCGCACTCGTCCTGCGCAGCATATTCATCTTTGCCGGTGCAGCGATGGTCGAGCGTTTCGAGTGGGTGCTGGGCTTGTTCGGACTGTTCCTGCTCTATACAGGCGGAAAGATGTTCACGCACGATGAGAATCAACAGGGCAACCCTGGCAACAACTTCATCGTGCGCTTGTTCAAACGCTTCTTCCCTGTAACCGACCAGCTGCATGGAGAGAGATTCTTTGTCCGTGAAGAAAAGACCGACAAGACAGGAGCCGTGTCTGTCAGACATCTTGCCACACCTCTCTTCATTGCCCTGCTGGTCATCGAGACTACCGATGTCGCTTTCGCCGTCGACAGCATCCCCGCTGTGTTCAGCGTCAGCCGCGACCCGTTCATCGTGCTTACCAGCAACATCTTTGCCATCCTCGGCCTACGAGCACTCTACTTTGCACTTGCCGCCATCTCGCGCTACTTCACCTACCTGAAATACGGCCTCGGCATCATTCTCATCTTCGTTGGCATCAAGATGCTGCTTGCCATGAACGAGTATATCAACGACCTCGCCTCTCTGATGGGACTTTCCATCAACATGCCGCACATCGAGGTTCCCACACCCATCAGCCTTGCCGTCATCTTCGGCATCCTCTTGCTGTCAATGCTGGCATCAGTCGTCGTAACAAAACGACAGAAAGCGTGAGGAACATACTGAAATCTTGCAATCTTGCAACCTTGCAACCTTGCATAAGGTAGTTTGCAGGTTTTTCTGATAATAAATAATATAATAATTAATAATAATAAATATAATTATATATATATTAATATATATTAACATATATTACCTTTACCAGACTCCTTTTTTATTAAAATAGACCTTATGCAAGGTTGCAAGAATGCAAGATTGCAAGAAACTCATAATTCTGCTGTCCTTTCCTGCCTGGAAATCATGTTACGACTGAGCAGCCTTCGTATTACGACTGAAGGAACTTCGTATTACGACTGAGCAGGCTCTAGGTGGGAGAAATGAAAGAAAAACACGTTTTTTCTTTGCATTTTACTCGCTTATTCGTACCTTTGCAGGCAAAATTAAACGAGATATAACATTTTATTAGCATTATGTCGAACAATAATACTATTGTGGGTGCCAAGATAAAGGGTATCCGAGAGTCGAAGAATCTCTCTGTAGAGGAGATTGCAGAGCGTAGTGGTCTGACCGTAGACCAGATTAATTCCATTGAGAACGACGTGAACCTGCCCTCGCTGGGTCCGCTGATCAAGATTGCACGTGCGCTGGGTGTTCGCCTGGGTACGTTTATGGACGACAACGACGCCCTGGGACCTGTGGTGACACGTGCCAAGGACCGTGAGGCAGAGAGCAGCATCAGCTTCTCGAACGGTGCTACGGATGCCCGCAAGCACATGGAATACCACCCGCTGGCTCAGCAGAAGGCCGGCCGCCACATGGAGCCGTTCATCATTGACATCAACCCCACGGAGAACCAGGACTTCCAGCTGTCGGCTCACGAGGGCGAGGAGTTCATCTACGTGATGAGCGGTGAGGTGGAAGTGGACTATGGCAAGGAGAAGTACACGCTGAGCGAGGGCGACAGCATCTTCTACGACTCCATCGTGAAACACCATCTGCACGGTGCTCCCGGCAAGTCGGCCAAGATTCTGGCAGTAGTATACATACCTTTTTAATATTTAAAGGGTAAAAAGGCAACACAAAGGAACTATGAGCAACGTAAGATTAGATATGGCAGGCAGGCCTCTGCCAGACAGAAGCTACCCTGCCGAGACGGGAAGCAAGGGCTACACGCTTTCGGAGCGTACGCTTGGCCAATGGCTGGAGCACTGGGCAGAGACGACGCCCGACAAGGAGTACGTCGTATACTCTGACCGCAACCTGCGCTTTACGTGGAAGACCTTCAACGAGCGTGTGGACAACCTGGCTAAGGGTCTGATGGCCATTGGTGTGAAGAAGGGTTCGAATGTGGGCATCTGGGCTACCAACGTGCCCGACTGGCTGACCTTCCTCTATGCGACGGCAAAGATTGGTGCTGTGCTGGTAACGGTGAACACCAACTACAAGCAGGCCGAGCTGGAGTATCTGTGCAAGGACTCGGACATGCACACGCTGTGCATTACGGACGGCACGTGGGACTGTAACTATGTGGACATGACCTACACCATGCTGCCTGAGCTGCGCGAATGTGAGCGTGGCCATCTGAACTCAGAGCGCTTCCCCTTCCTGAAGAACGTGGTGTTCATCGGCATGGAGAAGTACCGTGGCATGTTCAACACGGCAGAGCTGCTCCTGCTGGGTCAGAACATCGAGGACGAGGAACTGCTGGAGGCCAAGAAGAACGTGACGTGCCACGACGTCTGCAACATGCAGTACACAAGCGGCACGACGGGTTTCCCCAAGGGTGTGATGCTGACGCACTATAACATTGCCAACGACGGCTACTTCACGGGCGAGAACATGGGCTTCACGCAGGACGACAAGCTGTGCGTCTGCGTGCCGCTGTTCCACTGCTTCGGCGTGGTGCTGGCCACGATGAACTGTCTGACGCATGGCTGTACGGAGGTGATGGTCGAGAAGTTTGACCCGCTGGTGGTGCTGGCCTCGGTACATAAGGAAAGGTGTACCGCCCTGTATGGCGTGCCCACCATGTTCATAGCCGAGCTGGACCACCCGATGTTCGACATGTTCGACGTGTCGAGCCTGCGCACAGGCATCATGGCGGGAAGCCTCTGCCCTGTAGAGCTGATGAAGCGTGTGTCGGAGAAGATGTTCATGACCATCACGAGCGTATACGGACTGACGGAGTCGTCGCCAGGCATGACGCAGACCTGTCTGAACGACACCTTCGAGCAGCGCTGTACGACGGTAGGCCGCGACTATCCGTTTGTGGAGGTTAAGGTGCTGGACCCTGAAACCAACGAGGAGTGTCCCGTAGGCGTTCAGGGTGAGATGTGCTGCCGCGGCTTCAACGTCATGAAGGGCTACTATAAGAATCCGAAGGCTACGGCAGAGGTGATAGACGAGAACGGTTTCCTGCACTCGGGCGACCTGGGTGTGAAGGACGAGCAGGGCTTCTATAAGATTACGGGCCGCATCAAGGACATGATCATCCGTGGCGGTGAGAATATCTATCCTCGCGAGATTGAGGAGTTCCTATACCACATGCCCGGCATCAAGGACGTCCAGGTGGCTGCTGTGCCCTCGAAGAAGTACGGCGAGGCCGTGGGTGCTTTCATCATCCTGCACGAGGGTGTGAAGATGACGCCGGAGGAGGTACAGGACTTCTGCCGTGGAAAGATAGCACGCTACAAGATTCCGAAGTATGTGTTCTTCATCGACGAGTTCCCCCTGACGGGCTCGGGCAAGATACAGAAGTTCAAGCTGAAGGAGATGAGCTTGAAGCTTTGTGAGCAATTAGGTATTGAAGTCATATAATCTATTTAAGGTAATCAACGAAAGCAGGCGGCCGTGATGGTCGCCTGCTTTCAATTCTCCTTTTTCCTTCGTGATCCGGTCGGGATTGACCGTTGGTCATCCCTGTAGGCTGGCGCCAGCCATCCTACAAAGAAAAAAGGAGCCTTAAATATTTGAAAGCGAGCTTTCATATTCAATTCTCCTTTTTCCTTCGTGATCCGGTCGGGATTCGAACCCGAGACCCACAGCTTAGAAGGCTGTTGCTCTATCCAGCTGAGCTACCAGACCCCAAATCGGCTGCAAAGTTACAACTTTTTTTCGAAACAAGAACGAATTATAATAAATATTTCGTATCTTTGTCCCATATTTATTACCAATGACTATGAGAACAGCTACAATAGGATTCTTACTGACAATGGCTATCAGCATAGAAGCCCAGGCACAGAACGACTCGACGAGCGTGAGTGTGGGCTATTCGCTGAGTAATGCCCGTACGACAGCGGGTGCCGTGGACCAGGTGACGCGGGAGCGTATGAACAAAGGTTTGGTGACCAACTCGCTGGAGGCGCTGACGGGACAGGCGGCTGGTGTGCAGGTGCAGACTGGCGGCAATCAGGAAGCCATGCTCTCGGCTGTGCGTGTACGTGGTACCACCTCGTTGACTGGCGGCAACGACCCGCTGGTCATCATCGATGGTGTGCAGAGCGACATTACTGCGCTGAGCACCATCTACCCTGCTGACATCGAAAGTTTCACCATTCTGAAGGATGCCTCAGAGACGGCACAGTACGGTAGCCGTGGCGCTGCCGGTGTGATACAGGTACAAACCAAGAAGGGCAAGGGAGGGCGCTTCCACATAGCCTATGACGGACAGGTGGGTTTTGAGAGCATCTACAAGAATGTCAAGATGCTGAACGCAAGCCAGTTCCGTCAGGCTGCCGACGACCTGGACATGAACATCATTGACAAAGGCTACGACACGGACTTCACGAAGTCAATCACGAGAACAGGCTTCGTACACAACCACCACATAGCCTTTGGCGGTGGCTCTGAGACCGCTAACTACCGTGCCTCTATCGCCATTACCGACCGCAACACGGTCATCAAGAACAACAGTCTCCGCAACTACATTGCCAAGCTGGACATCATGCAGAAGGCGTTCGACAACAGGCTGACCATAGACCTGGGCGTCTTCGGCTCGCTGCAGAAAAACGAGTACATACCCTTCGCGCAGAAGCTGTTCTACTCGGCGGCAACCTTCAACCCCACCTTCGCTGACGGACGCAATGAGAGTGGAGGCTACGACCAGGTGACCGAGGCGCTATGGATTAACAATCCGAACTCGCTGCTGGAGATGAAGGAAGACGACAACAACGCACACATCAACGTACACCTTAGAGGAAAAGCCGACCTGGGCTACGGACTGACGCTGACAGCCTTCGGGTCCTTCACCTACAACAACGTACAGGGCGGCCACTACTACCCTACCTTCGTCTGGAGTCATGGCGAGGCTTATCGCAGCACCGAGAAACGCGAGGAATACCTGGGTAACGTCTCGCTGCAATGGGTAAAGGACTTCCATCGCCGGCACCACCTGGAACTGATGGGGCTGCTGGAAGCAGGCAACGAGAAGCGCAAGGGATTCTACACCACGGCATCAAACTTTGCCACCGATGAATTCGGCTACAACAACCTGTCGGCCGGTGCCGTGCGCCTCTGGGAGGGCACCAACTCGTTCTACAACGACACGCACATGGAGTCGTTCCTGTTCCGTTCGCAATACGTCTATAATGACCGCTATACGCTGACGCTGAATATGCGTATCGACGGCTCGTCAAAGGTAGGCGCAAACAATCGCTGGGGCTACTTCCCCTCCGTCAGTGGTGCCTGGATAGTCAGCGATGAACCTTGGATGAAGTCCATCAGTTGGCTGAACAAGCTGAAGCTGCGCATGGGCTATGGTAAGAGTGGTAACCTGGGCGGTATCGACAGCTACCTCTCGAAACAGCTCATCAAACCCAACGGTGTGGTCAATGTGAGTGGCACAACGGTAGCCACGCTGGGCATCATCCGCAATGCCAACCCCGACCTGCGCTGGGAAATCAAGCGCACGTTCAACGTTGGTCTGGACCTGGCTTTCTGGCAGAACAGAATCGTTATGACTGCCGACTTCTATACCTCGCGCACGACCGACATGCTGTACAGTTACGACGTGCCAGTACCCCCATTTACCTACGACAGGCTGCTGGCCAACCTGGGTAAGATGCGCAACCACGGCTTTGAGCTGGGCTTTGGCATCACCCCCCTGCGCACCAAGGATGCTGAGCTGAGCATCAACATGAACTGGTCCTTTGAGCGCAACAAGCTCGTCACGCTAAATGGCGACTACAACGGACAAGAGCTGACAGCTCCGAACGTCAAGGGCATCAGCGCGCTGTGGGGCGCAGGATTCCATGGCGGCAGCGATGTGTGCTACCAGATAGTCGGTCAGCCTCTGGGTGTCTTCTACCTCTACCACTGCACAGGACTGAAGGTGAATGAAGACGGGTCAAAGGAGTATGAGATCAGCGATGAGAAACAAATCTGCGGACAGGCTACTCCGAAGGCCATGATGGGCTCGAACATCGCCTTCCGCTACAAGCAGTGGGACATCAGCATCCAGATGAACGGGGCCTTCGGACACAAAATCTACAACGGTACGTCGCTGACCTATATGAACATGCTGTCGCTGCCTAACTACAACGTGATGCAGGGAGCTCCCGAGATGAACATCCAAGACCAGGAAATCACCGACTACTGGCTGGAGAACGGCAACTACCTGAACATTGACTACGTAACCATCGGCTGGAACGTGCCACTGCGGTCTAAGTACATCCAGAACCTGAGACTGTCGTGCTCAGTGAACAACGTGGCTACCATTACCGGATACTCCGGCCTGACGCCGATGATCAACTCGAGCGTGATAAACTCTTCGCTGGGTATCGACGACAAGCGTTCCTTCCCCGTATATCGCACCTATTCCATCGGACTAAGCATACAATTCTGAACATGAAGAAAACAGCATATCTCATCCTGATGACCGGACTGCTCTGTGCATGCAGCCTGGAAGAAGAACCCAGAGACCAGATTACAGAAGAGCAGGCCTTTGCCAATAGTAGTGACCTGTTTCTGAACACCGTAGCAACGCTGTATAACTATATTGGTGGCAACACCGACGGCCAGGGACTGCAAGGCACCTGTCGCGGAGTCTACGACCTGCAGACCTTCGGGTCAGATGAAGCCATGCTTCCCACCCGTGGTGTCGACTGGTACGACGGTGGCATCTGGCAGGCCATGTACAAACACTCGTGGGATGCCGGTCACGAGTTGCCAAAGAATGCGTGGCTATACTTGTATAAGGTCATCACGCTGTGCAACTACTCGCTGGAGAAGCTGGAACAGTACAAGGAGATGGCCGGGAACATGAACTACGACGCATGGAACGCAGAGGTCAGAGCCATCAGAGCCATCTACTACTGGTACCTGATAGACCTCTTTGGCGACGTGCCCCTCATCACATCGACCGACGTTGTCATGAATAAGGTAACACGCGAGAAGCGCAGCGTCGTGTTTGAGTTCATCGACAAGGAGCTGACTGACGCCATTCCTAACCTGAGCTTGGCAAACAGTGTGCGCGAGGGCGATTACTACGGACGCGTCACCGTACCAGTATGTTACTTCGTACTGGCCAAGCTGATGCTCAACAGCGGGGTGTATCTGAACACCACAGACATAGCAGAGTATATGGAGCGGTGTATCGAATACTGCAATGATATCGAGAATCTGGGCTACGACCTGGAAGACTACTACGACAACAACTTCATCGTGTATAACGAGAACTCGAAGGAGAACATCTTCGTCATCCCCATGGACAAACACCTCTACAGCAACCAGCAGCAGAACCTGTATCGTTCCTACCACTACCGCCATGCGGCAGCCTATGGCTTTACGGGCGAGAACGGCACATGTGCTACCCTGCATACGCTGAAGGTCTATGGCTATGGTACCCATGAGACTGACCTGCGCTTCTACACGAACTTCTACTTTGGGCCCGTCTATGACCTCGAGTATAATCCTGTGCTGGACCGAACCGGAGAACAACTCGTATACTATCCCGACAAGGTGGAGATGGACCTGAGCTTCTCAGACTATGTGGAAACGGCAGGAGCCCGCATGAAGAAATACGAGGTTGACAAGGTAGCCCCGAAAGACGGCAAGCTGATGGACAACGACATCGTGCTGTTCCGCTTTGCCGACGTGCTGCTGATGCGGGCAGAGGCCTATCTGCGACTAGACAAGGCCAGCGAAGGACAGAAGGACTTCGACCGGGTGCGCAACAGGGCGCTTACGAGCAGCTGGCGAGCGCTGACCATGCAGAACCTGGAAGACGAGCGACTGATGGAGTTATGCTGGGAGGGATGGCGCCGTCAGGACATGATCCGCTTCGGGCATTACAAGTCACTCTATCAGGGTGAAGATTATGACGAGCCTGTTGACGAGAGCGACGGCCATACCACCGTATTCCCCATTCCTGCCGACGTGAGGGCGCTGAATGCCAAGCTGACACAAAACCCCGGGTATTAAAGAAGAATATGATAGAAATCACATCACTCGACGACTCACGGGTCAGCATGTTTAGCCGACTGACAGAGGCTCAGCTGCGCATGGAGTTGGAGCCTGAGAAGGGAGTATTCATTGCAGAGAGCCCTAAGGTCATCCGTGTAGCGCTCGATGCCGGATGGGAACCCACAGCCCTGCTCTGCGAGCGCAAACATATTGAGGGCGACGCCAAGGATATCGTAGCGCGCATCGACTCACATGCCCCTATCTATGTTGGCAGTCGTGAGCTGCTGACTCAGCTGACAGGCTATACACTGACGCGAGGGGTGCTGTGTGCCATGCGTCGGAAACCCCAGCCCACAGTAGCCGAAGTGCTCCGAAATGCCCGTCGCGTGGTTGTCATAGAGGCTGTCACCGATACCACCAACATCGGTGCCATCTTTCGCTCTGCAGCAGCCTTGGGCATCGATGCTGTACTGTTGACTCGCGACACCTGCGATCCTCTTAACCGTCGCGCCGTACGTGTCAGCATGGGTACCGTATTTCTCGTTCCCTGGACATGGCTCGACGCTCCCATCACCGCTTTGCACGACTATGGCTTCCGAACAGCAGCCATGGCGCTGAGCGAGCAGTCCGTCTCTCTCGACAATGCGCAACTGAAAGCCGAGCCACGCCTGGCAGTCATCATGGGGACAGAAGGCGACGGCCTCCCCTATCAGACGATAGAAGAGGCCGACTATACAGTACGTATCCCTATGGCCCACGGCGTCGACTCGCTCAATGTAGCGGCTGCTGCTGCCGTAGCCTTCTGGGAACTTAGAATTCCTTAGTCATCTCTGCCACCTCGGCATTGATGTGGTCAATGAACTGCTGGATGCCCATCACCGTCTGCTCGCCACCACCCTGTGGACGAACGGCAACAGTCTGATCCTGCTGTTCCTTCTCGCCGACAATCACCATGTAGGGGATGCGCTTCAGCTCGTTGTCGCGAATCTTGCGACCCAGCTTCTCGTTGCGCAGATCGATGGTAGGACGTACCCCACCCTGCTCGAACTTCTTAGCCACCTCACGGGCATAGTCGTTATACTTCTCTGACAGAGGCAGAATAGCCACCTGGTCGGGTGTGAGCCAGAGGGGGAAGTGACCGCTGGTGTGCTCAATCAATACTGCGCAGAAACGCTCCAATGAACCGAATGGTGCACGGTGAATCATGACGGGAGTCTTCTTCTGGTTGTCCTCATCAGTATACTCCAGCTGGAAACGCTTAGGCAGGTTATAGTCTACCTGGATAGTACCCAACTGCCAACGACGACCGATGGCGTCCTTAATCATAAAGTCGAGCTTAGGACCGTAGAAGGCAGCCTCGCCATATTCCACCTTAGCAGGCAGGCCCTTCTCCTCGCAAGCCTCCTGGATAGCCTTCTCTGCCAGTGCCCAGTCCTCGTCGCTACCAACATACTTGTCGTGATCGTTGGGGTCGCGCAGCGAAATCTGAGCCTCGAAGTTGAAGCCGAAGGCCGTCAGCACGATGCCGATGATATCCATGACGTTCAGGAACTCCTGCTTCACCTGGTCAGGACGACAGAACAGGTGGGCATCGTCCTGCGTGAAGCTGCGCACACGGGTCAGTCCGTGCAGCTCGCCTGACTGCTCATAACGATAGACGGTACCAAACTCTGCGATACGCAGGGGCAGGTCGCGATACGAGCGGGGCTTCCATGCAAAGATTTCGCAGTGGTGCGGACAGTTCATCGGCTTGAGCATGTACTCCTCGTCCTCCTCAGGAGTGTGGATGGGCTGGAACGAGTCCTTGCCGTAGTGGGCATAGTGACCAGAGGTGACGTAGAGGTTCTTGGAACCGATATGCGGAGTGATAACCTCTTGATAGCCGAAACGCTTCTGAACCTTACGCAGGTGGTCCTGCAGGCGCAGGCGCAACTCAGTACCCTTGGGTAACCAGATGGGAAGTCCCTTACCCACTTTGTCGGAGAACATGAAGAGTTCCATCTCCTTGCCTATCTTGCGGTGGTCACGTTTCTTGGCTTCCTCGAGCATCACCAGATACTCGTCGAGCATCTTCTTCTTGGGGAACGAGATTCCATAAAGGCGCTGCATCTGCTCACGGGTAGCATCGCCACGCCAGAAGGCACCTGCTACGCTGGTCAGCTTCACAGCCTTGATCTCACCCGTATCGACGAGGTGCGGACCACGACAGAGGTCGGTGAAGTTACCCTGAGTATAAGTGGTGATAGAACCATCCTCCAGGTCTTGATCAATGTGCTCGCACTTGTAGGTCTGACCGTCAGCAGCAAACTGCTTCAGGGCATCGGCCTTGGCCACCTCCTTGCGAACCACAGGCTCCTTCTTGGACGACAACTCCTTCATCTTTGCTTCAATGGTGGGGAAGTCGCTCTCCTTGATCATCTGTCCGTCGGGCAGCAATACATCATAGAAGAAACCATTCTCGACAGCAGGTCCGAAACCGAACTGGATGCCAGGATACAACTCCTGCAGAGCCTCGGCCAACAGGTGGGCAGAGGTGTGCCAGAAGGTGTGCTTACCCTGCTCGTCGTCGAACTTGTAGAGTGCGATGGTTGCGTCCTCGTTGATGGGACGGTTCAGCTCTACGGTCTCGCCGTTAACGCCACAGCTTACAACGCTGCGTGCCAGAGCCGGTGAGATGCTCTCGGCAATCTGAAGTCCAGTGACGCCCTGTTCATACGAGCGAACAGAGCCGTCTGGAAAAGTAATGTTGATCATCATATTTACAATATATGTTTAAGTTTAAATCGCGTGCAAAATTAATAAAAATCTATGAACTACGGCTATGAACGATGAACTTTTTTCATTTCCTGTTGCGTTTGATGATGCTATAGGCGGTATAGAGCCCCAGCTCGCCAGCTTTTGAGAGGTCGTTGACGGCCTCGGCCTGCTGTTTCAGCGCCATGCGGGCCAATCCACGATTGTACCACGCCTCAGCCAGATTGGGGTCCAGCTCTATGGCACGTCCATAGTCAGCAATGGCTTGTTCATACTCCATACATTGCACATGGGCATAGGCACGATTATAATAGAGATAGGGATTGCCTGGGGCGCGTTCCACAGCCTTATTCAGGTTCTCCAACAGGTTTGCCGTGCGCAAGGGGATGTCACCATCGTCCTGCTGTGCCTGACAGATGGCTTCCATCCAGCAGGCCACCGCTGACGTTGAGTCGTTACGCAGCCAAGGAGTCGGGTCACTGATGGACGACTTGCCGCAGACTATATACAACTGCCTGTCGGCAGGAAGGATGCGATTGAGCGAGTCTACCTGACGGTCGTAGGCCACATAGTTCTTGACAGCACTCTGCTGACGCTCCGTCGAGAGCACATACATGGGCTGGTAGTCCATGCCTACCCTACGGTTCTGGACACGTCCACGCCACTCGCTTTGGTACTCCTGTCTCATCTCCTCCTCGTCGGCCACAGCCAGCTGGTTGTACTTCTCAATATCCTCGTCGCTGCGCTTACGCATCTGCTTCTTCGACAGGCGCGGCTGATGACCGAAACGCTTGTCTATCTGGGCCTTCAGGATTCGGAACTCGTCCTGCTCGGCCTGCTTTGTCAGTCCCAGCTTACGATAGCATTGGGCTCGCTGATGCAGACCTGTCCAGAAGTTAGGATACTGCTCTATAACCTTCGAGTAGTCGCGGATGGCGGCTCTGGGATTTCCCGTGTTCTCCAACAATAAGGCACGGTTGTAGAGCGCCATCAGGTTGTCGGGCTCCAACTTCAACACAAAGTCGAAGTCGGTAATGGCGCGGTTGTCGTCGCCCACCTGAGCTCGCAACAGTCCGCGGTTATAGTGTCCAAGGAAGTTGTTAGGATCGAAGTCGAGGGCCGTGTCGTAGTCGGCCATCGCACCTCGCAGGTTGCTCTGGTTGAAACGCGCCAGGGCTCGGTTGATGTATAATCCCGCAATCTTAGGAAGCAAATGGATGGCTTTGTCCAGCGCCTCCTCGCCCTCCTTCCATTCGCTGCGGGCAAGGCTGATGACTGCTCGCTGAGCCCACACATTGCCGTCGTAGGCATCGAGCTCTATACTCTTCTCCAAGGCGGCAATGGCCTTTGTCGTGTCTTTCTGCTGCAAGTAGGCATCAGCTTTCATGGCTGGTATGCGGGCGTTCTTGCTCCAGCGTAGCGACATGGTGTCTAACTCTACCAAAGCACCCTCGTAGTCTTTCTGCTGCAGACGGCATAATGCGCGGTTGTGCCACAAATTGATAGACTCGGGGGCATAGCGCAAGGCACGGTTGTAGTCGTCAATGGCCTCCGTATAGTTCTTCTGCTGAATACGGCAGAGTCCGCGCAACTCGTAGATGCCCACCACAAAAGGATTCCTGTCGATGGCCTCCGTACAGTCGCGCTCAGCTCCTACGTAGTCGTCCAGATAGTACTTCGCCACGGCTCGGTAGTACCAAGGCTCGTACATGTAAGGCTTGGCAGCGATGACCTGATTGAAATACTGCATCGAGAGCACATAGTCCTCGTAGTACAAAGCAGCACGCCCTATCGTTACCAGTCGGTCGGTATTAAACTGGGCGAAGGATGCAATCAATGATAAGTGATAAGTGACAAATAGTGACAGAACTCTCTGCCACCATCTGTTACTGATAAACCATTCGCATTTATCAAACATCACCAAATCACTTTCTGACCACCTTCGTCTTGTATCCGCAACGGAAACGCCCTTGGAGCAATGACTTTAACTTACTCTTTATCAGCTGCTTACGGAGCGGCGAGATACGGTCTACAAACACCTTACCGTCCAGATGGTCAAACTCATGCTGCATCACACGGGCCAAGTAGCCCTCTATCCACTCGTCGTGGTGCTGAAACTGCTCATCGTCCCACACCACATGGATGCGTGTAGGGCGTACCACCTTCTCATGAATGGCAGGCAGCGAGAGACAGCCCTCCTCCGAGGAATCCGTCTTCGATTCGTCGTACTCCACAATATGCGGATTGATGAACACCTGTCGGAAACCCTTATACTGGGGCAGGTCGTCGCTGATGACGTCCAGGTCGATGACCACAAGACGGATGGCTTTGCCTATCTGGGGAGCTGCCAGACCGATGCCTTCGCTCTCGGCCAGCGTTTCCCACATGTCGCTAATGAGCTCCTGCAGCTGCGGATAGTCCGCACCGATGTCCTCGGAAACCTTGCGCAACACCGGCTGACCATAAATATAAATAGGTAATATCATCTTTCTTTTCTCACTTAACACTTATCACTTCTTTGAGCGCATGTAGTCTTCCAGTATAATCGTAGCGCTTATCTCGTCCACCAAAGCCTTGTCCTGACGGGCTTTCTTCTTCAGGCCACCCTCCAGCATAGCCCTGTGGGCCAGCACCGACGTGAAACGCTCGTCGTAGTACTCAATAGGTATTTGGGGATTCTGCTTGCGCCAGCGATTAACGAACTGCTCCACACGCGCCAGGTTCTCGCTGGGCTGACCGTTGGGCTGTCGGGGCTCGCCTATGACGATGCGCTCCACAGGCTCACGACCTACATAAGCACTCAGATACTCGAACAGCTCCGATGTGGAAACAGTCGCCAACCCGCCAGCTATCAGCTGTAGCGGGTCGGTGACTGCCAGTCCTGTTCGTTTCTTACCGTAATCTATAGATAATACGCGAGCCACAGCTTACTTCGCATACAGCAGCCATGCACCGGGATACTTCGTCTGCAAGTCGTTGCGGCTTGCAGCAGCCTCAGCTTTTGTCTCGAAAGTAGTAGCTACCACACGGTACATGGGGGGCTGAACAGCCTGGTTCAGCACCACCTGAGCCTGATAGCCCTGGTTCAGCAATGACTGTTGCAGTCCCTCGGCGTTAGCCTTCAATGAGAACGAGCCCACCACAACGCTGAAGTTCTTCAGACCGTTACCGCTGACGACCGTCACATTCTCCTGACGTACGGCAACATTGTCAGCATTGTCAACCACACGGGTATTGTTGGCAGCCTTCTCTTCCAGGGGAACTACCACGTTCTGCTCTACAGGCTGCTGCTGGACGTTCTGTTGAGCCTCCTCCTGAGCCTTGGCCTTCAGATATGCCTGTTTGTAGGCACTCTCACTTGACTTACAACTTGTAAAAGCCATTGCTGCGCAAACACCTGCGCAAAGTACGATGTACTTCTTCATAATTTTACTTCTTTTTCTTATTTTAAAATTAGACATTATTCCGTTTATGACCGCAAAAGTACAAAATATCGGGCAAACTTGAAGAAAAAAACTGCGTAAAGTTTGTTAATTTGGAAAACTTTCCGTATATTTGCCCGCAGAAAACCGTTTAACACTATAAAAATTGATACGATTATGAGAAGTTTAGGTTTTTTAGGCGCATTCTTCGGCGGAGCACTTGCCGGAGCAGTAATAGGTATTCTGCTGGCCCCCGAGAAAGGTGAGGACACCCGTACAAAGATTACGGATGCAGTCGATGACTTCATGAAGAAGCATAACATCAAGCTCAGCCGCAAGGAAGTCAGCGACCTCGTGGACGACATTGCCGACGCTGCACCCGAAGTAGAAGCCTGACGGGCTGTTTACTCTTAGCTGTTAGCGATTAGCATGATGCTCAGTAGCGACAAGAACGTAGAGACCATTGCCCAGCTTGCGGAGGTTGTCAAGCACTACCTTGGACTTCAGAAGGAATATCTGAAGGTAGACATTATTGACAAGGCTGTCCGCTTGCTGACGGCATTGGCATTGCTCGTCATCCTGGTACTTATTGTCATCGCCGTGGTGATATGTTGCTCCTTCGCGATAGCCTTCTGGCTGTCGCCCTACTTGGGAGGCCACACACCTGCGTTCTTCATTGTCGCTATCGTCCATCTCATCATCCTCATCCTGTTCTTCGTCTATCGTAAAAGGCTCATCGAGCGTCCTTTGGTTCACTTCCTGACCAGTCTGTTCATGAACTAACCCATCACTCCACATTTATCACTTTCTATGATGCTTCCCACTCGAACTCCAGAAAAGAGCTACCGCTCGCTCGACGAACTACAGCAACGCAAGGAAGAGCTTGCCGCCCAGATCCGAAAGGACAACGACCGGTTCGGCACGCTCTGGAACAGTCTTTTCTCGGCTCCCAAGGATGCCAGCAAGGGTGAGATGATAGCCAACATCGTATCCAAGAGCGTCACCGCTATCGACGCCTTCCTCTTGGTGCGCAAACTCATGAAAAACTACGGCTTCCTCTTTGGCCGCAAACGCAAGTAAAGAGAGATAAGGGAGATTATTCTTTTAACTTCTGCCACATTCCACTTTTGTCGTTTTTCTTCTTTACTACGACCTACTACCGAATATCGATGATTTGGCCGTCGTAGGCCAGCTGGATATTGGGAGGTAGCTGGGCGTTAACCTCAGCATGACGTCCGATGTCATGACTGGAATGGATGAGCCACGTCTGGCGGGCTCCTACCCTACGGGCAAAGCTGACGGCGTCATCGACGGTCTGGTGCGAGTGGTGTGGCTTGTTACGAAGGGCATTGACGACGAGCACCTCGGTGCCCTGAAGATAGGGAAGCTCAGCATCAGCAATGGTTTTCATGTCTGTGATATAGGTCAGCTTGTCGAAGCGATAGCCGAGGATGGGCAGGTCGTGGTGCATCACCTCGAAAGGCATGATGGGTATGTCGCCAATGGTAAAGGCCTCGTGGCGGTGTATCTCGTGCAGCTGGATAGCGGGAACGCCTGGATAGCGATGCTCCGCAAAGCAATATGGCAACATCTGGAGCATTCCCTCGCAAGCCAGAGGGTCGGCATAGACGTTGATCTCTCCAAACTGACAATAGGGCCGTATGTCGTCCATGCCTCCCATGTGATCGTAGTGGGCATGGGTGATGAGTATGCCGTCAATCTTGCGGAAGGGTTGCGGAAGAATCTGCTGTCGGAAGTCTGGGCCACAGTCTATGAGCAGTCGCGTGGTTTCTGTTTCGACGAGAGCCGAGCAACGTAGGCGCTTGTCGTGTGGATCAAGGCTGGTGCAGGTATGGCACTGGCAACCTATGGTAGGCACGCCACACGAGGTTCCTGTTCCGAGAAATGTCAGCTTCATATAGGTGATGAGTGAGAGTGTTAAGTGATGCGTCAAGAAAGGTCAAATGATATTGACTTCGGGATGAATGTCGATGCCAAATCGTTGGCGTACATCGTGTTGTACTGCCTGGCAGAGTCGGACGACATCCTGTCCTGTGGCTCCTCCTCGGTTGACGAGGACGAGGGCCTGACGATCGTGAACACCTGCAGGTCCCATGGAACGCCCTTTCCACCCACATTGGTCAATCAGCCACCCTGCAGGAATCTTCTCGTGTTCGGCATCGACGGTATAGTGTGGCATGTCGGGATAGCTGGCGGCAAGCTGCAGATAAAGCTGACGGGGCACGACGGGATTCATGAAGAAGCTGCCGGCATTGCCCAGCTCCTTAGGGTCAGGCAGCTTGGCACGACGAATATCGATAATGATCTGCCGCAACTGCTGTGCTGTAGGATTGCTGATACCCTGACGCTCCAGTTCGCTACGTATGTTACCATAGTCCAGACGCGGACGGAACTCGGCAGAGAACTCATAGACGACGGAGGTAATGAGGAAACGGCCAGCCCACTCGCCCTTGAAACGACTCTGGCGGTAGCCGTACTGGCATTCGGCAGAGGTGATGACTCGCAGCTGTCCGGTAGCAATCTCGACAGCCTGCACCTCGACGATGAAGTCTTTGACCTCTGCGCCATAGGCCCCGATGTTCTGAACAGCAGAGGCACCCACGTCGCCTGGAATGAGCGACAGATTCTCCGCACCATGGAGTCCACTTGCCAGGCTGGCTTCGACCACGTCGTCCCACACCTCGCCGCTGCCGCACGTCATACGACAGCCATTGACGGTGCGCCCCTTGAGGGCCGAGTGTACAACGATGCCCTGATAGTCGCACGTCAGCAGCAGATTGCTGCCTCCGCCGATGATGATATAGGGCAATGACGACTTTCGGAGGATTTCAGCCACTTGTTGTGCCTCCTGTACGGTCTCAAACTCCAGGAAACGACTGCAACGGGCATCAATGCCAAAGGTATTGTGTCGTAGCAGGCTATAATCGCGAATATCCTTCATCAGTCAATGAATTTCTTGTCAGGTTGTGAGCTTAATGAGTTTCCAATGGTCTTCCTTGCGCACGAAGGTCATCTCCAGCTCCATGCCGTTGGCAATGCCTCGCAGCACGAACAGCATCTTGCCTACGTCTTTGCGGGCATGACCGTAGACGATGTTATAGATCATCTTGTCGGGCAGCTCGGGAGCAAAGGCCTCCCACGTGTCAGGTGATATCTCTCCCTCCATACGGGCAAAGTCGTCGTCGGGGTCAGGACCCTCGAAGTGGATGGACTCACCCAGGCTCTCTGTCTGAAACTCTGTGTCGGTGACGAAATGATGGTAGAACTCCAGGAACGAAGCGTTTGGGGAGCTCTTGATGGGAATAGTCTCGATGGAGGTTAGCATCCACACGCCGCGCAGACGGTCGAAGACGTGCTGTATGATGGCTCCGGTGTTGAAGTAAATCATCTCCACCACCGCATGGTTGACGCTGGTGTCTTTCACTACCTCCATGTGACGTTCGCTGTCGAAGAGCAGGGTGTAATACTGCTGGCGCATGAAGTAGCGCTCCGTCTTCCACTGTGCGGCCTCAATGGTTTCCACCATGTTGCCATTAATCTTCTTCAGCGGGAACAGGATACGCTCGCGCTGCAGTTTCTTGTTGGCGGCAAAGTTAAAGATAAAGTCGTCGAACAACTCGTCGATGGCCTTGGGGACAGGAAGATTTGAGAGGGGGTCGCCAATGGAATCGGTAGCGGTACTGTCAGCGCTGGCCACAGCGGTGTCAACGGGGATTTTCTCCGTCGTGCCTCCCGTCTTACGGCCTCCACAGGCCATCATCAACAGGGCACAAAAAATTGCTACCAAGAACCGTCTCATCTGATACTATTCTCTCAAAACGGTACAAAGGTAGCAATTTTTTATTTCCCGTGCAAATTTAAGGCACAAAAATCTTCAATATATATCAGAAGCTGTACGACAATGTGCAGAGCAGCTGGTGGCGATTGTCCTTGACGCCTACGGAACGGCATTCGTTGGTGAGTGTCTTCGTCTGTCCTGTCTCAGCATCTATGTAGCTGGCCGAGAGGCCGTTCTGGTAAGGATAGAAATCGCCGTCGCGCATGGAGTACTGGTAGGCCAGGTCAAGACGGAACTGGTCGAAGTTGAAGCCTACGCCTGCTGTCAAACGGTGGGTATCCTTCCAGTTCGTATAGTCGGTAGTCGAGGCCATATAGGTCGAGGGCGAGTCCAGCGTCTGGTCGCGTACTCCTGTGGTCTTATACATAGGCGACACGTAGTTATAGCCTACTCGTACAGACACCGTCGGGTCAATCTTGTACTCGGCACCCAGCTTCAGGGTCGACACGCCACGCAGGGTATTCTCCGTATGACGCTTCAGCACACGGTCGCTGGAGCTGTTCTCATGGTAGTAACCATCCCAGTCGTAGCCAGAGCCATCGATGGTGCGCATGTCGATGGTCGAATAGTCGGCATACTCGTAGCTGGCACCCAGAGCGAGGTAGTTGCCCACGGTATGGCCTAAGGAGAGTCCAAACTTCCATGGTGTATTCAAACGGAAGTCAGCATCCGAGCGTACCTCCTTCTGCATGCCGTACTGGTCGTGGATGGACGAGGTGTTCCTGGTGGTCAGTTTATAGAAGGTGGGCGAAGCCACGCTGACGCCAAAACGGAAAGGCGACTCCTCCACGGGGCGCACAATGACACCTGCCTTGATGTCAAAGCCATAGCCTGTGATGCGATGATCGTCCTGCATGCCTACGAAGTTGATACCATCCAGAACAGGAGCCAGGTTCTCGCTGTACTCCGTATAGCTGTTGTAGTGTACGTCCTTTATGCCGACAGTCATGCCCAGATAGACACGGTTATTGACATTACCCGAGAGGTTCACGTCGTACTCGCCGATGTAGCCAGTCTGGGCACGATCGAACTGATAGTCCTTGGAATCGATGGTATACATCACACCATCCTCGACAATCATCTTGTCGTAGAGGTTGTCCACCTGGCTCTCGCCATAGTAGGTATCCAGGTCGCCACGAATACCCTTGATACAAGTCTGACGGTTCTGCGACGACCCGTTGACAGCCTGTGCCGCAGCAGAAAGCACATGGTTGAAGTTACGGCTTTTGTGGAAGTTGAAGCCGAAGTTCAAGTAGCTGTGCATGCCCGAACGGGTGGAGAACACCACGCCTATCTGATCGAACGAAGCATTGGTCTTGGAACCGTCCTGAAACGACTTGCCATTGCTCTGCGACACCAGTCCGAACGAACCTGACACCTGAGAGTGACGGAAGAGTCCCATGCCAGCAGGATTGGTAGCGATGGTCGAGATGTCAGCTCCCAGCGACTCCATAGCGCCACCCATACCCACGTAGCGGGCCGTTCCGTTCAGGTCTTCTGTAGTCAACTGTGCACCGATATAGGTGTCGAGTGTGATGCGCTGAGCCTGAAGCTGCATAGCTGTCATAGCGATGGCAGCAAACAAATATATCTTCTTCATCATGTTGCTAAATACTTTATTGGTTCAATAATCTTTTTCTGTTTACACCTGACAGGGATGCTATCCCTTATCTGCGACCGCCAAACGAGCGTCCGCCAGAGGTTGAGCGTCCGCCGCCACCGAAGCTGCCGCCGCCTCCGAAGCTGCCTCCGCTACGGCTTCCGCCAAAAGAAGAGCCTCCGCTGTAGGTACCGCGTGTAGAGCCGAACGTGCGACCGCTGCTGTAAGTGGTGCGTCCATGTGGCTGTCCGAAGGAGCGTCCTGACGAATAAGTCGTTCTGCGAATAGGACGTGAGGCGTAGTAGCGTCCTCCCCTGCCTCCACCATAGTACCAGCGCGGACCACGGTAGCCGTACCAACCTGTATAGTACCATGGACGGTAGTAGCCGTAGTGCCAGGGACTATCCCAATACCAGGGATCGTAGTCGTACCAGCTATACCAGCTGTTGTAGTACCAGGGCGACGACCAGCGTCCGTCGCGATAACCGTCCCAATAGGCCTCAGAAGGCGTATAGCCTTCGAAACGAGCCATCTGGCGCGTGTACTTATAGTCTTCGGCAGACTCCTTGTAGGCTGAGTCGGGATAGACACCACGAACTGCAGAGAAATCAATGATGTCGTTACCCGCAGAGTCTATCGGCGTCACACTCGACCGCAACTGACGGTTGTAGTCGTCCACCGAGCGTGAACTGCCCGAATAGTAGGTATTAGAAGGCATACCGTACGTCTTTGCCTCCTTAGCCTGGTTCTCCTTCGTAGGAACGAAGTACATATCATCGTCCTGTGCCACAGTTGTCAATGGCAGGGCTCCTAACAGGAGCAAGGACATCATCAGCTTTTTCATCTTCATTTCTCCTATGATTTATTGTTTCACGTTGCAAAATTAATACTAAATTCAATGCAAAATTAAGGAAAAACCCTAAGATGCAGTAGGTTTTTCCCTATTTTTTGTAAATTTGCACCCAAATTTAGCAATGCAATGAAGTATTACGAAGTGGAATTCACGCTGGAGCCTTGTTCGCAAGATGCTCGCGACATCCTCTCAGCACTGGCTGGCGAGGCTGCTTTCGAAACCTTTGAAGAAACGGAGAACGGGCTATTGGGCTACGTGCAGCAGGAGTTGTTTGACCAGTCCCTGCTCGATGCCGTACTCGAAGGCTTTCCCTTTGAGGACACCCATATTTCTTATAAGGTACGCGAGGCTGAGGACCGCGACTGGAACGAGCAATGGGAACAGGAGGGTTTCGACCCCATCGTGGTCAACAGCCAGCTAACCATTCACGACGGACGCCATCTGCCCACGGAGACCACTCCGCTGAGCATCGAGATTGACGCCCACCTGGCTTTTGGCACGGGAACGCACGAGACTACACGCATGATCTGTGCCTCGCTGCTCGAAAGTGACGTTACCGACAGCAACGTGCTCGACTGTGGTTGCGGGACAGGCATTCTCTCCATCTGTGCCCTGAAGTTAGGCGCCAGCAGCTGTACGGCATACGACATCGACGAGTGGAGCGTAGAGAACACACGCCACAACAGCGTCATCAACCAGGTAGACAGTCGCATCACTATCCTGCATGGCGACGCTACCCTACTGGACTCCCTTCAGCAGCGCTTCAACCTCGTCATGGCCAACATCAACCGCAACATCCTGCTACAGGACATGGAGCGCTTCGTGAGCGTCATGGCACCCCAAGGCACCCTTCTGCTCAGCGGGTTCTACCAACAAGACTGCGCCCTGCTTCAGAGCAAGGCGCAAACGCTGGGACTCACACTTCAGGACACGCGGCACGATGGCGACTGGGCCTGTCTTAGCTTCCGTTATTCGTAGTCGTCGACCACAGAGTTGATGAAGTCCTGCATGGGCTTGGCAGCCTTGAACATCGGCTCTATCTTCTTCAGCCATTGGTCGCCCTCGAAGAAGCTGTCAGGTACCCGATGCCAGCAGCAGTAATTCTTTAAGCGAAGATACTTAACATACTGGTAATCACGAGGGAATCCGGAAGGACACGTCTTCAGCTTCTCCAATCCAAACCCCTGCTTCATCTCCCACGACTCATGCTCCGAGCAAGGCTCAAACGTGTCGGCATAGTACTTCAGGAAGTCCTTGTTCTCCACACAGCGCAACCACTCCTCCTCGTTGGCCATTATCTCATTCCTGCACGACGTCAGGATGTTCGTCGGAAGCCAGTAGCTGCCACAGGCCACCAGACAGCCCTCAGGCTGCAGATGGACGTAATAGCCTCCATGTAGCGACTTCTTGCCACGGGCTGAGATGTACGCTCCAAAATGGTTCTTGTAGGGCGACTTGTCAGGCGAGAAGCGGGTGTCGCGTTAGAAACGGTACGTACAGTCCTTCACCGTCAGGTGTGCCACGCTGTCGTCAAAGCTGGCAATGCGCGCAATGAGCTGGGCAGTAGCAGTCTCGAACTCAGTCCGCGCAGCCTGATATTCGTCCTTGTGAGCTTGGAACCAAGGCCGATTGTTGTTGGCCGCAACGTCACGCAGAAATGAAAAAATAAGGTTCGTATTCATCTTTTTTCGGTTTTTGATTGCAAAGATAGCGATTTTTGTGTATTTTTGCAACATGAAATGGCGTTTTTTATGCTTTCTGCTCCTTCTCACAGGCCCCATCTATGCCGGCAACCGCATCTTTGTGCCTAACGTCAAGTCGCTGACCAGCGTGGTCAATGGCGACTGGCTCAACCGTCCCGTCATGGAGCTTAACAGCAGCGACCAGCTACGCATAGGCTTCGACGAGCTGTCGCATAACTACCACCGTTTCGTCTATCGCCTGGAGCATTGCGAATGGGACTGGACACCCAGCGAAGGCCTGTTCGAGAGCGACTGGCTGGAGGGCTTCAACAACAACCCCATCGACGACTATCGCAACTCTCTGAACACCACGGTGCTCTACACCCACTACGAACTTACCATCCCCAACGACAAGTGCCGGCTGAAGATGAGTGGCAACTACCGGCTGACCGTCTACGACGAGGACAATGCCGACGAGGCCGTGCTGGAAGTACAGTTCTACGTGGTGGAGCCTCTGGCCAGCGTGGGACTGGAGGTGACCACCAATACCGACATCGACCACAACAAGAGCCACCAGCAGCTGTCCATGAGCCTCAGCTACAACAACCTGCGCATCACCCATCAGGACGAACAGCTCCACACCGTGGTGATGCAGAACTGGCGCGAGGACAATGCCCGCAGGGACATACGCCCCAACTACATCAACAGTCAGGGCCTGGTGTGGGAGCACAACCGTGAGCTCATCTTCGACGCAGGCAACGAGTTCCACAAGTTCGAGGTTCTCGACGTCAGCCACCCCACCATGGGTATCGAGCGAATCACGTGGGACGGTGAACACTATCAGGTGTGGCCCTTTGCTGCACAGGTGCGTCGTAACTACCTCACCGACGTCGATGCCGACGGTGCCTTCATCATCCGCAACAGCGACATCAGGGAGGTCGACTACACCTGCGACTACGTATGGGTCAACTACGTCCTGCAGGCTCCCTATCAGGGCGATCTCTATCTTCATGGACACTGGACCACCGATGCCGATCAGGAGAACTACAAGATGCGTTACGAGGGTGCTCAGGGTACCTACTACACCCAGCTCATGCAAAAACAGGGATACTACTCCTACCAATACCTCACCCCCGACGGCAAGAATCCTCCCTCAGAGGGAAACTTCTATCAGACGGAAAACCGCTATCAAGCTTTTGTATATTATCAGGGTATTGGTGAGCGCGCCTGGCGACTGGTGGGCTATCGGGCATTAGAATTCCGATAAGCTTCTGGCGTCTGACGATATTGGTGATAGAAGCTGGCAATGAAATAGTTCGGTGACACGAAGCCACACTTATCAGCAATATCCTCTATCGACAGTTCCTTCTGCTTCAGCAGGTCGCGGGCATCCTGCAACCTAAGCTTCAGAGCCAGCTGACGCGGGCTCTTGTACAGGTTGTAAGACATCACCTCATACAGACGGGCCAAATCAACACCCGTCATATACGACAGCTGACGCATGGTGACACGACTGCCTCGCAGTCCACCGTTGACAAAGGGAACTATCCTCAGCATAGCCTTCACGAAATCATCGTCCAGCGTCTCCTGCACCTCGCCACTGTCATCCACCGATGCAGCGAACGGTGTCAGCACCTCGCCCGACATACTGCTGCAACGCTCCGCAAAGTTCAAGATACGCTTCATCAGATCGTCCTCCTCCGTGTTGCGCATAAAGCGCAGGCGGGCATTGCGCAGAGAATAGATGAAGTTGACTATCAGCAGTATCGCAATCACACTGACCAGCAGAATGTAGATGCCCGTGGTGCGCCACCAGGGTTCCTCTACACGCACCGTCCATACGAAGGGTTCCTCGGGCCATGAGTCGGGCGACATCGAGGCCTGCACCTCTATCTGGTAGTTTCCAGGAGGCAATGCCGTCAAGGGCAGGTGCAGCAGGCCACGGTTGTCTACCCAACCGTCCGACTTGGCGTACGACAGCACCTTCCAGTCATCATACACCCCTTTCACACGCACACGGTAGTACGTCTGTATAGGGCGCATATAGTTCAGTCCAGAGAAGGTCAGCGTCAGCGTGTTCTGGTTGTAGTTCACGGCAAATTCTCCCACTCTTGTGATGGCACGGTCCAGAATCTCCCTGCCTTCCACCTTGACACCAGCACCGACGAAGTAGCCGTTCACCATCAGACGGATAAGTTTGGGATAGAGACTCATCCGGCTCAGTTCCTTCTCGTAGAAGTTAGACGGATGGAAGACCACCATGTGGTCCAGCGACTGCATCACGATGGTGCCGTCCTCCAGTTTCATAGCCCTGCCTTTGACAAACGACTCGTTGGGTACGTTGTCGCGATTGGTATAGGTCTCTATATGGTGTACGCTGTCGCCACGGATATAAAGATGCGAGATGCCGAAGCTTGTGGCAATCCAGATATCGTTGTTGTCGTCCTCTATCACACAGGACACCATCTCGTTCAGCAAGCCATCCTCGCGAGCAAACAACCTCTCCTTGCTGCTTCCAGGCTTCTTCAGCTGCAGACCCGTATACGTTCCGGTCCATGTCCATCCGCGGCTGTCCTGGTACTTACAGTTGATGTGGCGTGGCAGAGGCTCAGAGGATTGCACACGGTCCAGCATGCTTGAATACTCATGTGCCTCAGGCTGGTCCCAGGTGTAGCAGACAAAGGGAATCTTGAACGGTCGCGAGTACAGTACTCCTCGTTTCTCCGTACCCAGCCACATGCCTCCCTGACGGTCGAAGCTGATGGTGTTGATATCCGTGGTCAGCGTTCTCCCCCTGCTCAGATGCAGTTCCTCTATATGCTCCGTTTCGCCCGTCTTGATGTTGTATGTCCAATAGCCATACTCCGTGGCGATGTACAGCTTATGACGGTTCCTCACCATGTTGTTCAGGTGGTAGGGGGTCTCCAGCAGCTTCTCCCACTGGCGCTTCTCAATATCGAAGCGCAGCAGAACAGCCTCCTTGTCGCCATTGCGAATCTGGTAGTACAGGTTGCTGTCGGGATAGATGACCGACGAGCTTTTATAGCGCGCAGCCTCGGCAGGCTCCAGCGACGTGCAGTCATACTGATGGCGCCCCGTCTCCAGGTCATAAACCGATACCACGCTGTTGGCAAAGAACTGCAACAGCAGCTTATGGTTGTACACGGCTACGTCCTGCAGCTCCTCCTTCAGCCTGACAGGCAGCGTCTTCTTGGCATTCACGCCATAGAGCTCGCTCCCCGACAACATCCACAGATGGCTGTTGATGTCGCCAAACATGTCGTCCACGGGACGATTCACGCCCATGCTCTTCATCACGCTGTCCACATTCACCACGAAGCGTTCGGTCATCAGGTCCACACACGTCACCGTCCTCTTGTCCTTCAGCCACAGATGGTGAAAGCGGTCAAAGTAGAGATGGTAGTGTCCGTTGTACTTCGGCAGCGGGAAGTCGTTCTCAGGCTCGGGGTCTATATGCGTAAAGGAGTCACCGTCGTAAAAATTCACGTGTCCTATGGTTGTAATCACCATGCGCCCTGTCCTGGTACACGTAATGGTCTGGGCGCTGTTGTCAGCCAGACCGTTAGAGGAGTCAAACGAGAAGAAGATCTGTTCAAGTTTAGGGCCGGCAACAGCACCAACATTTGCCAGGGCAACGATGGCGAGCAATAAGCACAGCTTGACGGTTAGGCTTTTTCTCATCGGGGGGTATAGTCTTATCTTTTTTGGTTTTTCTGCAAATTTAATTGATTTCCGTAAGATATAGTCAATAGTACCCTAAAAATTAGGCTTTTTTTTCATTTCACGTCCTCAGCGGTCGGAAAAGGACGAGGGCCGACACCCGTTATTGGATGTCAGCCCTGAGAGACAGAGAGACTTACTTGACGGTGAGCCAGACGGGTTCACCGCGGGACACCTTTGTAACTGTCATTTGTCATTTGTCATCCTTATTGATGATGCGGAATCGGCCATCAGTCAATCTTTCTATGTGGCCCCTACTTACCCATTGATTCAACATAACTGATGTTCCTTCTTCTTCCTTGCTATTAGCTATTCGCATGTTGACGGCGTCTTGATAAGTGAACACACCTTCTGCATCTTTCTTAATCTGTGACAGCAAGTTAGCCGGACCACGATGCGAGGTTTTAATCTTGCTGTCTGCGTGGCGAATCATGTCCGCAAAGAAGTGCAGCTTCAGCCATAGATCATAATGCAGACTGAATCGGCAAAAGCCATCAATAGCCTTCTCCCAATGCATACCGTTGGCAGCATAGAGCAGACAGCCTTTTCGGAATGTTGCTGCTAAAGCTCTACGGGCAAGATTGTTAAGAATCTCATCACCAGACGTTACGATAAAGTCGTCGAGTTCCTTCTTTAAACGATTAGTCATACGGATTGCCTGCTGGCACTTTACTTCTCCATGTGCCAGTCTCAGATTATCGATGAAAGGCTTCAGCGCGGCATCGTACTTATCGTCGTACTTGCCATGTTTAGGTATTGGAGCACCGAGACCTTGGTCGGGGACTGTAGCCAGTGTGAGTCGGCTGATGGGACCGTCGTTCATGTTGTTTCGAAAGTAGCTAACAGCTTTAGTGAGTGTTGTAGACGAGTTCCAGTTAATACTGAGTGGACCTTGGTAGGTAATACTTTGGCTGCCCACTCGTTCCTGGCCGAAGGGATTATCCTCATCGTCTGCCAATTTCAGATTAGTAAAAGGACAGTCAGAGCCAGGTCTCCATCCTTCCACTCCGAACCACTGATCGAACTCTATCATGCGAACATGGATAATTCGGCCTTGAGAGTCAGACATCAGTTCAGCCAATCGTGCTCTTGTGATGTCGGAAGCCACGCTCCTGATGGATACATCGGGACGCTCGGGTTGTTCCTCATTCTTAGACATTCTGCGACACTTGTCCTTATACTTATCCAGAATGACACGGTTCTTCTTGTCCTCCTCTTTTTGAGGACTCTCCAGATGTTTCAGCATGTGTTTAGTGCTGCTGTCCTTTCCTCCGCCTGTTTCAGCTACAATCAGTCCGTTGGCTCGCGGCTCGCGAGGCGTTCCGTCTATATAGGTAAAACTGGCATCACAGTACATACCCAGGGGCGGAAACATCACTTGCGCAGCAGTCTCTTTTGCCAGAGCAGGTACAGGACCTGTTGCTATCTTGACAAAACGAGGTGTGGCAGATTTCGACAGACGAGGCGGCGTTTTGCTGCTATAGATATCGTCCAGCGAAGCTGTGTCGCCATATACCACCGATGGCAACTCTTCGTCCGGAACCTTCGCAGAATGGTTCTTCTTGGTAGGACTGAGCATGCGGCTTTGGGCAAACACACGGCGCTGGAATTGTGTCAACTTCTGGCTGTCATCAGTGTACTTGGCATAGAAGTCGGTCACCAGTTGCCGGTATTCCTTCTCCTGACTGTAAACAGGCGACAGTTCCTGCATGACACCAAGGAACTCTCCCTGGGTCATCAGCTGGGTGATGCCTACTGACAGGATGCTCTTTACCGCATTGTGACGGCCACCTTCTTCGTTTAGGTCGTTCACCGTCAGTCCAGCCTCCTTCAGACACTCCCTGACGATGAAGCGGGTACGTTCATTAGCCGCCACGACATTAGTGCCCGATTGTTGACTGCTGTTGCCAGTAGCCACAGCCTTAATGGTCTCTGGTTTTTTCAGCGGACGGCCATCCACATCGAGACCACGCATCAGGAAAGCCTCACGACGCTCCTCTATCTCCTCGTCGCTCAGTGGCTCCAGCCAACGCTCCGAACGGTACACCTCGTCGCCAGTCATTAGGATGAGGCGCTCAGGAGTGAAGCATTGTGGGTCGGGCTCTACGTTGAGTTCCTCTCCAAGGTCGCTGCAGAACATACGTTGACTCTCCTCGATGGTTCTGCCCTTCGGCATCCTAATCCAGATGTGGCATTTGGGTTTTCGCGTGCTGTATTCAACGTAGAGCACGCTGTCCTTCCACTCGCTAAGCTCATCTTGGTTAAGGGCCAGGGCACGCTCAATAGCCATCGGAGCTTTCTCCGGGTCGTCCACATCGACACAAGTCTGGTGGGTGAACGCCTCTGGCAGAATATCCTCTTGAGCCCGATGGTTGTTACGGTACTGCGAGTAGTGCGGACAGATGTAGGGCAGCTGCCACCGTTTCACGTCCTCGTCGTAGTTCTGACGAAGCTTGTCTACAGTCGCTTTCACGTAGGGTTGCTTCAGAGAGTTAATCACTTGCTCAGCCGTTGCCGGCCAAGCGTTGTTGAGGGATTTGCACTGTTCTGTGACTCGCCCCTCAGAATCCCTCATTCGGGAATTCATTGCAAAAATGGATTTTTTAAAAATTTCCATATTTTCTTATCTCTATTTGATTTACATGAAGAAGTTCGACAACTTCTAGACGTAATAAGTAAGAATAGAGTGAACAAACATAGTAAATAACCCCAAAATAAGCATATATGTTGATTTTTTGGCCAAAACATTTGGAAAAATCAACTTTTATGTTTATTTTTGCAAACGAAAAGAAAAGACATGGAAAGAAACTTATTGATTGAGTTGTTGGAAGACGGTGATAAGGTAAGCCTGTATTCACCACATTTCGAGGGCGAGGAGTATTCTGAATTCGAGAAGTTCCTCCTTGCTTACAAGGACACCTATCCCGATGATGTACGCCAGCTTGTTTACAGGCTTGACATCATCAAGCGTGACGGAGCAGCCGACAGACACTTCCGTTATGAGGGAACGAAGAGAGACAGGGTGATGGCCCTACCCTCTCACCTTGAAACCACATCTCTCAGACTTTACCTGCTGAACATCCAGGCCAAGATTCTGATTCTTGGAAACGGCGGTCTGAAGTCATCAGCAACCTATCAGGAGGACGAGCATCTGCACAAATGCGTGAAGACTCTCCAGAAGATAGATATCCAGATTAAGGAAAGGGAAAAGCAGAAAGTGATAGTCATCACAGGCACTGAACTGCTCGGTGAATTGTCATTCACGATAGACGACGAATAACAAGAAAGGAGAATGCATATGAAGACAAACAGAATCATGGACGAGATCCGCAGTACGATCTCACCGGAAATGAAGCAGCAGATGGAAATGTCGGTGGCCATTGCCAACCGTATCTATGAAATTCTTGAAATCAAGGGAATGACTCAGAAGGACCTGGCTCAGCGTCTGGGTAAGACCGAGACAGAGGTGAGCCGCTGGCTGTCGGGAACACATAACCTGACGCTATCAACTATCTGCAAGATATCTACGGCATTGGGCGAGGATATTGTCACCGTACCCAAGAGGGTCATGGAGCCGGAGATGGAAATGGCCTGATGTTTTCTATGTAGGATTATGCGGGGAGTCCCAATATTCGGGGTTCCTCGCATTATTTATGGAATTTCTTT
>JAFPEE010000035.1 GCA_017389705.1 Prevotella sp. | reverse complement strand
TGTGCCTGTGAATACTTATTGAGCTCCAAAAGTGGGGTGTTGCCGACGAGCTCGGTCAGCTGTTTTGCAATCTTTGTCATATCCTTACCTTTTTATATTATTAATATCGTTTTTAAATCTGCTGCAAAGGTACGGCGTTTTTTTCATTCCCACAATACCTTTTCCATGTTATTTGCATACCAAAAACGTGGTATTTCACTATAAATCGTGGTCGACAGCGGCTGCTACACACGAATCAGACCACACATTTTCGGCCGTTTCCACCATATCTATAATAGTATAGATGGGCAGGATGACACCCAGGATAGCGATGGGGGCACCTATGCCCGACATCAGCGAGAGGGTGAGGAAATAGCAGCCCATAGGCACACCCGCATTACCAACAGCAGAGATGACGGAGATGAGAATCCACAAGAGGATAGTTGACCATGTGAGCGGTGTACCCCCATTCTGCATCACGAAAAGCGAGGTGACGAGAATAAAGGCTGCGCAGCCGTTCATATTGATCGTGGTGCAGATGGGGAGCACGAAGCGAGCAATGTTCTTCTTGACACCCAGACGATTCTCGGCGGTATCCATCGTCACGGGCAGCGTGGCTGCGCTGCTCTTGGTGAAGAGCGCCATCAGCACGGCAGGCATCATACGACCCAGCACATGAATGGGGTTCAATCCTCGCGCCAACAGGAATAGTGGCAGTACGATGAAGAACTGTATCACATTACCACCCAGCACTACCAGCACATACTTGCCGATGGAATCGGCCACGACACCTGCCGACACTTGGGCCGACAGTTGGGCTGAGAAAGCCACAATGCCAAGGGGCAGGGTCCAGATAAGGCCGCGAATCAACAGGAAGAGCAGTTCCTGAAGTCCCAGCAGACCCTTCACGACGACAGCCTTATTCTCGGATTCAGGCAACTTCGACAGTCCGATGCCTATGGCAAAGGCCAGTAGCAGCAATGAGAGCACATTGCCTTCAAGGAATGGCTTCACGATGTTATTCGGTATGAGACCGATCAGATGACTGTAATAAGAGAGATGGGATGTATCGGCGACAGCCTCCCCACCCTGTCCGATAGCCTCAGCAGGCAGATTGCCAGGAGCCACCAACACATAGAGCACAGCTCCCACTGCAGCCGCCGCAAAGGTCGTCAGAAGGGTGTAAGTCAACGTACGTCCAAAAATCCTGCCAGAACCCTTTGAGCCGAATGTGGCAAACGTCGTGATGACCGCCAAAACGATTGTCGGCACAGCCAGCAATTGGAACAACCGTGTATAAACCACTGCCACAAACTCCATCGTCTGGTCAAGCCAATGCAGCCCTAACAGTCCCAACACTGCACCCACCACGAGTGCTGCTATCCATAAAATCGTTTTCTTCATAATCTTCTTTGTTTCTTAAGTTTTCGGCTGCAAAGGTACGAAGAAATAGCGGAACAGGAAATACCAACATGAAGGTATTTTGCAAAAAAGTGTATACGATTGGCGATTAGTTCGAAAATTAGTCGTAACTTTGCAGCCGTGAAACTATTCTTGGCTGTCTTAGCTTTACTATTTCTGTGCAATGCCGCTTCCGCTCAGGTCGCTGCAGTGCAGGATTCGTCGGATGTCGAAACACTCGACGGGAAGGTTGTCCGTGAGGTAACGATATCGTCGCGTAAGTCAGGGAGGGTGAAGACCGGTGGGCTTGGCAATACGGAGTTTATCAGTTCGAAGGAACTGTTGCGTGCCGCTTGCTGTAACCTTGGTGAGAGTTTCACCACCAACCCATCGGTAGACGTGAACTATGCCGATGCTGCCACAGGTGCGCAGCAGATCAAGTTGCTGGGACTCTCGGGCACTTATGTTCAGATGCTCACCGAGAATATTCCAAACTATCGCGGACTAGCAGCCCCCTATGCCCTCGGCTATATCCCTGGCCCTTGGATGCAGAGTATACAGGTGTCGAAGGGTGCCTCATCGGTCAAGAACGGTTATGAGAGCATCACGGGACAAATCAATGTAGAGTTCAAGAAGCCACAGGCCACACCTTGGACCGATGCGAATCTGTATTTCAACAGCGACCTGAAGCTGGAGGCTAATCTTGGTGCCAATCTCAAGCTGTCGGACAAGTGGAGTACGGCTCTCCTTGGTCACTATGAGATACTGGACAAGGCCCATGATGACAACGACGACGGCTTTGCCGACATGCCCAAGATGCGACAAGGCTCACTCATGAGCCGATGGGCCTATATCAGTGACACGTATATGTTTCAGCTCGCCATCAAGGGACTGAAGGAGCATCGCGAGGGCGGACAGATTGCTCATGGACACACGGCCCACAATCCTTATCTCATCGACATCACCAATGAGCGCTACGAGGCTTTTGCCAAGAACGCCCTCATCCTGAACCCTGAACTCATGACGAACATCGCCTTGATCCTGAGTGGCTCTATTCATCATGAAAGGAGCAGCTATGGCCACAAGCGTTACGATGCCGATCAGCGCAACGGCTATGCTTCGCTGATGTTCGAGACCGATCTTGATGAGCACCACAACCTCTCTACCGGTCTTAGTCTCAACCACGACTACTTGAGTGATGATTCTGACACAGACGAGACAACGCCAGGCGTATATGCCCAATATACTTATAAGATAGGTGAGACGTTCACAGTGATGGGTGGGCTGCGCTGGGATCACAGTTCGCTGTGGGGCTCGTATGTCACCCCTCGCATGCATGTCAAGTATTCACCTACCGAATGGCTTACGCTACGCGGCTCTGTGGGCAAAGGCTATCGCACGCCCCATATCCTGGCAGAGAACAGCTATCTGCTGGCCAGTAGCCGCCAACTGATCATCAACGAGAATATCGGGCAGGAGAAAGCCTGGAACTACGGCCTCAGCACCCAGCTGAAGATTCCCGTTGGCGGGCGGACACTCGATCTGAATGCTGAGTATTATTACACCCATTTCATCCAGCAGGCCATCATCGACTACGATGTGGCAGAAGGGATGATTGAGGTGCACGGGCTGAGCAATCATGACAAGTCATACTCCCACACGATTCAGGTGGATGCCACCTACGAGATCCTGTCCAAACTCAACGTGACTGTCGCCTGGCGATGGAACGACGTGAAGGCCACCTACAACGGCGAACTGAGACAGAAGCCCATGAACAGCCGCTATAAGGGTCTGCTCACAGCATCCTTCGCCCCAGGACTGGGCAAGTGGCAGTTTGATGCTACCGTGCAGCTGAATGGCGGTGGGCGACTGCCCGACAATCATGACACCACTTTAATGCCCGAGCACTTCAAGGCTTACGAGCAGGTGAGTGCCCAGGTAACCCGCTTCTTCCGCCACTGGAGCATCTATGCTGGCGGCGAGAACCTGACGGGCTTCAAGCAGAAGAATGCCATTATCAGTGCCGACAATCCTTGGGGACCCAACTATGATGCCACCATGATCTATGGTCCGGTGCATGGTGCCGTATTCTACATCGGCGCACGAATTAATTGGAACAAGATATAAATATATATAATAAGGTAAAGATCATTATGAGAACAAAAGTATTATTCATGGCTCTGGCTATGGCTGCCGTGAGCACCGCCAAGGACATCAAGACTGTTGTGCTTACCACCAATCCGGAGATGCACTGCACTGGTTGTGAGAAGAAGATCAAAGACAACATCCGCTTTGAGAAAGGCATCAAGTCGATTACGACCAATCTTGATGACAAGACAGTGGTCATCGAATATGATGCCGACAAGACCAATGTCCAAAACATCATTGAAGGTTTCAAGAAGATTAAGTACGAAGCCTGTGAGGTGAAGGGGAATTCACCCAGTCAGGTAGATGCCGAAACAGGTGCTACGAAGAAATAATATGGCATTACAACCTATTTTCCGCAGGGCAGAACTTCTGTTGGGCGATGAGGTGATGAGCAGCATCGGCCAGAAGCGTGTGATCATCTTCGGTGTGGGCGGTGTTGGCTCGTGGTGCGCCGAGAGTCTGGTACGTTCAGGTATCACGCATCTCACTATCGTCGATTCAGACCGCGTCTGCATCACCAATATCAACCGCCAGCTGATGGCCACCTCGAAGACCGTAGGGCAGGTAAAGGTAGAAGCCCTGAAGGAGCGCCTGCTCAGCATCAACCCTCAGGCAGAGATCACTGCCCTGCAACAGATATTCACAGCCGAGACTGCCGACAGCTTCGATATCGGGAGCTACGACTACATCATCGATGCCATCGACTCGCTGAAAGACAAGACGCTGCTGATTCTGATGGCGACACAGACACAGGCAAAGTTCTATTCCTCAATGGGAGCAGCACTGAAGCTCGACCCCACAAGGATCAAGACTGCCGAGTTCTGGAAGGTGCAGGGTGACCCGCTGGCTCGTGCCCTCCGTAAGCGTTTCAAGCGCGACGGACAATATCCCAAGCGCAAGTTCCAGTGTGTATACTCCGATGAACTGTTAGAGAACAAAGGCCACAATGCCACCTGCGGCACGGAGCAATGTATGTGCCCCAAAGCAAAGGTAGGGCCTGGCGACCCTACCCTGCTGAATCATGAATGGTGCTCTTCGAAAGCCCAGATCAACGGCACCCTGGCTCACATCACCGCCATCTTCGGCTTTATGCTGGCGGGATTAGTCATCCAGGATGCCGTGAAAGAGTTTTAGAACTGAAATGAAGTGTTGACATAGATGTTGCGCCCTTTCTGTGGAATGTGATTCCAGTCTGAGTAAGTGGCATAATAACGGTCGAAAAGATTCTCTATGCCCAAGTGGAGGTTGGCAATGACCTGCCCCAAACGCAATTGGCCACCGATGTTCAGATGCCAGACGGCATAGCCTGCTGTGGGTGTTTCACCATATTCCGTACCACAGTGACTATTGCGTGATGCCATTTTCACACCCCCCTCAGCTTCCAAGTACTTCCAGCTAAAGCGCAGACTGCCCAAGTATGACAATGGAGCAATGAGCGGAAGTCGTGCACCTGTATTCTCTCGGCCATAACTATAAGCCACACGGTTTTCGAATAGTAGCCAAGAGGCTAGTCTGAAATCTGCCATGAGCGAGGCATTGACAATCTGCGCATGCTTCAGGTTCTGATAGACCTTCACGCCAGCAGCTCCGATGGTCATAGGTGAGAGACGGGAGTCTGGGCGGCCGATGATATAGTCCTGAAAGAAGAAGGCATTTGTCTCGGCCTTCACTCTAACCAATCCTTTTTCGTAGCCTATTGACGCATTGGCTTCTATGGCTTTCTCATTCTTAAGATACGGATTACCGATATAGTCATACTGGTCGAAAGTGTTATTCAGGAAATAGCCAAAACTCTCTGTAACTGTTGGAGCGCGTGTGCCATAGCCAGTGCCAACAGCTATCGCCCAGCCACTATGCTCATAGGCATAGCTGACTGCCAGACGGCTGATAAACCGTGAGTTACCTTTGTCCATACCAGGGAAATAGATGCTCAAAGCCTGATAGCCCTCGTCATTGTTGATCTGCCGGTGCTGCCAGGCTCCTTTTGCCGACAGACGGAGGTGGTGGTGACTGGTAATGGCCATATCATCAGTAAAGGCCAATCCGGTATTGAACGTACCGACATCAGGCCAAGTGAGCATGTACATAGGTTTCCCTTTATCTGGATACATCGTCATATCAGCAAAAAGCGTGTTGTAATAACCGTCAAGGTTCATTTGGAAATAATGACTGCCTTTGGTGCCATGTAGCAGGCTGTAAAGTCCTGTCGTGCTGCTACTCCCAGGCATGTCCATGTGGATGATGACATCGGGACGCTTGGTGTCATCCATGTTGTGAGTGATATGGTTATAGTAAGCTTTTGTCTCCCATCGATGGAACAGGCCTTGGATATGCTCGCGACGATATGATAGTGAGGTGATGATGCCTTCGGCCTTCTTCACATCCATCGCTAAGGCAGGGTATCCAATATCGGTGGCTATATCGTAGATGGCCGTTGCCTCAACGATATGATTGTCCGCAGGTTGCCAGCCTATATTGGCAAAAGCATTCGTCTTCTGGAATTGTGAGAAACTGACAGTCTCGCTACCGCCTGCTTTGTAGCTGTCGGCATGACGATAGAACACGCCGAAATTGGTGTAGAAACGGTGTGAGGAAAAGGCGGCATCGGCACCATATACCTGCACGTTACCATTTGACTCAAAACCAGCGGACGCATTATACTCTGACGACTTAGCGTCGAACCCCACCCGACGGAGTTTCAGGTCTATACTACCTCCAATATTACCCGTGGCCTGCGGATTGCCATCTAGTCCTGAATTGAGACTGATACGCTGCAGATTGCAGCTCTCCACATACGAGGTCACGGGATCCATCTTGTCTGTGCAGGCATAGAATATCTTCATGCCGTCGATGGTGGTAGACACGCGCTCAGTGGCCATGCTATTGACTATGGGCTCCCAGGCATAGTTGCCACGCCGAACCATCTCGACCTTCGAGAGTTTACCCAGATGCTCGTCGATGCTGGCTACACGCCCTTTGCTGACAGCCTTTTTCCCAGAGCC
>JAFPEE010000034.1 GCA_017389705.1 Prevotella sp. | reverse complement strand
TAAGGGCAAAAAATAAAGCGACGACTTTCGCAAGCGATCGCTCCATATCTTCAATAGGTATTAGCATTCTAAGGTAAAAAGATTGTTTTCAGGATAACGGGTGCAAAGGTAAAGTTTTTTTTTCAATTGACCAAGCCTTTTGGAGCTTTTTTTTGACGAAAATATGTTGTGTTCCCACACAACCGCAAAAATTATCAAACGTTAACAAAAAATGTATGCAATCGATTGTAATATTGATGCTTTCCAACTATTTATGCCAGACTATTGTTTTCAAGGGTTTGAAACGATGAGGGCGGCTTCAAAGGCTAAGCGATCATAAAAGAGGGTGTGTCAAAATAGGCACATCCTCTTTTTTTATCGCAAAGCCCCGACTTTCTCAAGCCAGGGCATTGTTATGTCCAGGATTTTTTGTACCTTTGGACCAAATTTAAAAATGCATGGCAAAGATACACTTTCGTCCTTATACTACCAAGCAAATTCTGCTTTTTCCGCAACGAATTGATGAAAATATTGCTGAAGACGACCCTGTACGTCTTGTCAACGGCCTTATTGACCAGTTGGACCTGACAAGTTTCCGTAAGCTTTACAGTGAGACAGGCCGCAGTCCGTTCCATCCCCGGATGATGCTCAAGGCCGTCATCTACGGGTACATGAACAATGTCTATTCCTGCCGCAAGATCGAGGAGCGCCTGCTTCGCGACGTGCACTTCATCTGGCTGGCAGGCTATGAGAAGCCCGACTTCGCCACTATCAACCGCTTCCGCAACCGTGTGAAGAAGGAGATCAACGCCGTGTTCACACAGGTGGTACTGCTTCTTGCCGAACAGGGCTTTGTAAGTTTGGACGTGGAGTACATCGACGGCACGAAGATAGAGTCGAAGGCCAACAGGTACACCTTCGTCTGGCGTAAGACGGTGGAAAGGAACCGTGACAGGCTTCTGGAGAAGATAAAGGTGCTGCTCTCACAGATAGACGAGGTGATAGCGCAGGACAACGCCTCGGAGCAGGAGAAGGTGGAGTTCACGCCAGAGCTGCTGCATTCGATGGCGAGAGAGCTGAACGCCGCACTGGCCGGGAAGCCTGCCCCAGCCACAAAAGAGGCGAAGAAGGAGCGCAAGGCCAGGGAGAAGCAGGTGAAGGAACTGGAGGAGAAGGCAGAAAAGCTGGCCGAGTATGACACACATCTCGAAACGATGGGTGACCGTAACTCGTACTCCAAGACCGACCCCGACGCCACCTTCATGCGGCTGAAGGAGGATGCGATGAACAACGGGCAGACCAAGCCCGCCTACAACCTGCAGATAGGCACCGAGAACCAGTTCATCACCGACTTCATGCTCTTCCCCAATCCCACCGACACGCTCACGATGATACCGTTCTACTCCTCCTACTCCAGCCGCTACGACCGCCTTCCCAAGGAAAACTGCGCCGATGCAGGCTACGGCAGCGAGGAGAATTACGCATACATGGAAGCCAACGGAATTGAAGCATACGTGAAGTTCAACTACTTCCACAAGGAACAGAAGAAGGCGTTCAAGGATGACATCTTCCGTCTGGAGAATCTCTATTATAACAAGGAGGACGACTACTTCGTCTGTCCGATGGGACAGCACATGGAACGGGTAGGTACCGTCCATACGAAGACGGAGAGTGGATTCCGGACAATCACCTCCGTCTACAGGGCCAGGAACTGCGAGGGTTGTCCGCTCAGATGGGGATGCTATAAGAGCAGGGAGGCGGCAAGGACGGTCAAGGCCAACCACCGGCTGATGGAATACAAGCAGCAGGCAAGGGACAGGCTCACCTCGGAGAAAGGCCTGAAGCACCGGTCCAACCGCCCCATAGAGCCGGAGGCCGTCTTCGGCCAGATGAAATACGACATGCAGTACAAACGCTTCCGCCATTTCGGCAAGGACAAGGTCAACATGGACTTTGCCTTCTTCGCCACCGCCTTCAACATCAAGAAAATGATCGCTACGATGAAAAGGGCGGCATAAAGGACCGCTTGTGGCTGACTTATAGCCCATATATGGAGCTGTAAGAACACAATACAGCTTATCTGGCGATAATAATGGGGGAAAACAAAATATCAGCAGTCAAGCAATATACATGGCTCTTGACTGCTGATGAAAGAAATCAATAAGAGGATGTGCCTATTTTGACACACCCTCTTCTTTTTTGAAGTCAAGGTGAATTTTCAATAATCTTTTTGCCTATAGCCGTAAGGTTGTTTAGCGTTCAGCTTATACCACTTCATAGCCTTTGTATTCCCATTAAACCGTATCAGAAGAAACGTAAGCATTCGACCGAATGTATATTGTAACAGTTGTATTCAGTTCGTATCTTTGTAAGCGCAATACTGCAGCATAATTATACTGGGAATATAATGACATGAGAAGAATTTGAAACTTTACAGTCGGACTTGCGCCAGAGCCAGGTTCTTAACGAGTTACCTGCAAGAGGCTTTTCCACCTATATCTTTTTGTGCAATTTTGTATTATTTTCCTATAGCGGCGAGCTTCGACTTGATCTTGTCGACGTAGGCATCGATTGAGGCGACGGCGACGATGTTCACGATATCGCGCACGTTGGAGCCGAAGTCGATGAAGTGGATGGGCTTGTTCAGACCCATCTGGATCGGGCCGATGATCTCAGCGTCGGAGCCGAGCATCTGGAGCATCTTGTAGGAGGAGCGGGCGGAGGTGAGGTTGGGGAATACCAGCGTGTTCACCTTCTTGCCCTTCACCTTCGTGAACGGATACTGCTCGTCGCGCAACTCGTCATCGAGGGCGAATCCTAACTGCATCTCACCGTCGATGAGCAGTTCGGGATAGAGCTGCTGCATCTGCTCCACGGCGCTCTTCACCTTCTTGGCACCG
>JAFPEE010000033.1 GCA_017389705.1 Prevotella sp. | reverse complement strand
ACCGCGCAGGAAATCATGGCCGTTGTTGCTCGAAATATCGGCATTGCCGCCTCCCTGTTCCTGGCCTACGATGACGTATGAGGCATACAGCTTGGCCAAAGCCATCTTATATCCCTGCTCAGAGCCATAGACCACATCTGCAGTTGTCTGGCTGTCGGTCTGGGGTTGCTGGTCCAGGTCGCCTGTGCATGCCATCAGTCCGCAGGCGGCAAACAGTATCATATATATCTTTTTCATATGGGTCATTTGTTTAGAAATCAAGTCCAACGGTGAGTGAATAGATTCTTGGACGAGGATAGACGGTCATGTCGATACCGCCCTGATTCTCAGGATCTACGCCTTTGTAGTTGGTTATCGTAAAGACATTCTGTACCATCAGCGAGGCATTCAGTGAGAACCACTTGCACACCTGTCCGAAGTTATAAGAGAGCTGGATGTTGTCCATCTTCAGGAATGAGGCGTTCTCCACATAGTGGTCGCTTTCATGCTGGCGTTTCTGGAAACGGGTTGTCATGTAACTGCTGTTCAAGCGGTTCAGCTGATAGTCGTTGTATGACATGGTTTCCCATGCGCCTGTATTCATAGCCATTCCATTGTAGAGGTAGTTGCCCACGTTAGCACGGAGTGAGGTGCTTAGCGTCAGTTTCTTCCAACGTAGAGAGGTGGAGAAACCGAAAATCCAGTCGGGGGCAGGAGAATGATAGTGGTAAAGGTCATTGGAATCGACCACGCCATCACCATTAAGGTCTGCATACAGGCCCTCGATGGGCATACCCTTTTCATCGTAGATCTGCTTATATACGTAGTAGCTGTAAGGTGCATAGCCCTCTGACAGCACCTGTACATAGTGTGACTCGATGGCACCTGCTGGGGTGTTGGGTGATTCTGCCAGGTCATTCAAACGGAGGTTGGTAATCTCTGTTTCCTGATAGGTGGCATTGGCACTTACGTTCCACTCCCATTCTTTAGTCTGTATAGGAGTTGCGCTGATAGACATCTCAAAGCCGTTGCTCTTGATGTTACCTACATTACTCAGCATCTGCTTGTTGAAGTTAGTTCCTGCTGCTACGGGAACAGTTGCCAGAAGATCCTCTGTCTTGCGGTTGTAGTAGTCGAACGAACCTGTCACTCTGTCACCGAGAATTCCGAAGTCAAATCCGAAGTTCCATGCCTTGGTGGTCTCCCACTTCAGGTCGCTGTTATAGGCAGAGGGGCGATAGGTGTGGATGGGCGTGCCACCGAACATATAGTAGGCACCGCTCTGGCTTTCCGTATATAATGGAAGGTAGCTATAGTTGGCAATACCGTCCTGCTGGCCTGTTATACCATAGCTGGCACGAAGCTTCAAGTTGCTGAAGGCAGGCTTCAGACTCTTGAAGAAACCTTCCTCTGACACTCTCCAGCCCAAGGCTACAGAGGGGAATGCACCCCAACGGTTGTCCTCGCTGAAACGTGAGGAACCATCCCGGCGGATGCTGGCAGACAGCAGATACTTGCCGTCATAGCTATAGTTCAGACGTCCGTAGTAAGAAAGCAGTACATGGCGCTGGTCATCAGCTGCCGATGCAGCCTGCTGTTCTGCGGGTGTCATGTCGTTCAACTCCAGGTAAGCAGCATTGGTGTACTTCCAGAACTGGTAGTCGTAACCTGCCGTTACCTCAATATTACTCTTGATACTCTCGATATACTTACTATAATTAAGGTAGAAGGTCAGCAGACGGTTATTGTTCTTCTGCGGGCCGTAGGTATAGTTACGTCCACCTGTATTATAGTACTGATATGCCTCTTTGGGTACGTAAATCTTGCCTTCGCCCTTTGAGTAGTCATAACCTAATGTAAGGTGGGCATGCAGGTCAGGCAGGAAGTGCATGCTATAGTCTGCATCGAAGCTGCCAACCACGCGATATACGTCACTTGTCGAACTGTAGTTGTTCAGTAATCCTACAGGGTTGCCAGTAGCACCAGTAATAGGTACGCCATTGGCATCGGCTGCTTCATAATAGCCAATGAAGGCATCAGTTCCGGAATAAATAGGAGAACAAGGATTGTGAGTTGCACCGCCCCAGATGGCATTCGTATTGGCAAAACGGGTATCGCTGTATGTTCCCTTCAGGTTGATGTTAAGCTTCAGGTGATTGTCCAACAGAGTTGGGGTCAGCGAGAGGCTACCTGTATAACGCGTCATGTTATCTGTTTTCAAGATACCATTCTGGTTGCTGTAACCGAAAGACAGACGGTATGGCAGATAGTTAGACAGTTTGCCAGAAATGCCAAGGTTGTTGTCCGTTCCAAAAGCTGTTCTGAAAATCTCGTCGTTCCAATCAGTATTCACATTATCGTTCAGAAGTGACTTCTGGCGGTCTGTGCCATAGGTGTTCACCAGACTGTACATCTCATCACGGCTGATCATGTCTGCCGTCTTGGTGCGAGTCTGCAAAGAGTTGGTTGTCGAGAAACTAATCTTAGGTCTTTTTGAATCTGTTCCTTTCTTGGTTGTAATGATAATAACACCGTTTGACGCGCGCGAACCATAGATAGCTGTAGAAGAAGCATCCTTCAGTATGGTCATGCTCTCAATGTCGTTCGGGTTAATCAGGCTAAGGAAGTTGCCGCTACCACTGACGCTGCCACCCACTTCCATGGGAACACCGTCAAGAACAATCAGCGGGTCATTGGAGGCATTCAGCGAAGCACCTCCACGAATGCGGATAGTGCTTCCTGCTGATGGAGAACCACCGCCATTGACAATCTGTACACCGCTCACCTTACCATTAATAAGTTGCTCGGGTGAATTGATGACTCCCTGGTTGAAGTCCTTACTGCTCACGTTAGAGACAGAACCTGTCAGGTCGCTCTTTCGCTGCACACCATAGCCGATGACAACAGTTTCTTGCAACACGGTTTCATCAGCCTCCATACGAATAGTCAGCTTTCCCGTTGCAGGGATGTTGACGGTCTTCGTCTTGTAACCCACATACGAAACTTGGATAGCCGTTGCCCCGCTGCTCACTTCCAGCGAGAAGTTGCCGTCAAAGTCCGTAATCACTCCTTTTGCGCTACCTGATTCGGTGACTGTTGCACCAATCAGAGCCTCACCAGTCTCGTCAACGACCGTTCCCATTACCTTCTTGGCATTCTGAGCCAGAACTGTTGCTGGAAGGAACATCAACAAGAACATCAGGCACCATGAGCGCATCAATGCTTTTTTTGATTTGAACTCCATATATTATAGGTTTAAAAATAAATTCTGCCGCAAAGTTAAAGACTATTTTTTACCCTAAAAAGAACAAATCAGACAAAAGGTTGCTCATTTTGGACAAACGCAATATCTCAGTAAAATATTGTAAATATAGTCAAACAAAATAGGTCTATAGTGCTCTTCATCTTATGAACTCAATTATGATGTAAAATTGTGGTTTATGAAATAGTTATTAACCACTTTAAACCGAAAAATAGTCGAAAGTGCCATTTTTTCGCTAAACTTTTGTACCTTTGCATCCAAAATTGTAATGGTAATGAAGAGATATACGATAGCACAGTTGCAACAGATGCGTGAGTCGGAAGACCATGTTGAGTTCAAGAAGGGTGAATACGGTAACGTGTCTTATAATGGTGCTGGCAAAGAGAAACCTAAAGACCGACGGAAGTGCATCCTAGGCTATGTCACTGCACTTTGTAACGAGGGTGGTGGCAGGATGGTTATTGGTATGCACGACAGCTTTCCTCATCAAGTAATTGGCACAAAGCAAAACGAGAATTCTCTTGGCGACTTGGAGAGTAACATCTACCGTGACGCAGGCATTAGGCCTGAAGTGTATGAGTTGTTTGAGGACGAAGCAAACAGGACTGGTCGTGTGGTCGTTATCGAAGTCCCGTCAAGACCAGTGGGCAAGGTCTTTAAGTTTGAGGATGTACCCCTGATGCGAGTTGGCGAGGATCTGCTGCCAATGGACGATAAAACCTACCTCTCTATCATACAAGAGCAGGAACCGGACTTCTCTGAGCAGTTCTGCGATGATGCAGCCTTTGAGGATCTTGACCCGGAAGCCATCAAAGTGATGAAGGAGAAATATGCCAAGAAGCAGGAGAATCCATCTTTTGTCTCATTAGACGACAGGCAGGCTTTGAGCGACTTACACCTTATCGTTGGGGAAAAGATTACTAATGCTGCTGTTCTGCTCGTTGGTAAGGAGGCATTTATTAATAAGATGTTCCCGCAAGCCAAGGTTATGTTGGAGTATCGCAACACAGAACCTCAGATTCATTTCGATAATCGGATGCAGCTTGGTCAGCCATTTTTTATCCTGATTGACAAGCTCTGGGATGCCATCAACCTGCGCAACGGCTCTGTACCCATAAGAGAGGGTGCTTATATCTTTGGAATACCATTCTTTAATGAGGACGTAATCAGAGAAGTGGCTAATAATGCTTTTGCCCATCGCAATTATCGGGTAAACAGCGAAATCATTGTCAAGCAGTACCCGACGAAATTGACGGTTATCAATGCAGGAGGGTTCCCAAAAGGTGTAACGGTTGATAATCTGCTGACTACTCCAAGTATGCCCCGCAACAGACTCCTGGCAGACATATTAGCAAAAACTGGTATCGTAGAGCGTTCAGGACAAGGTATGGACAAGATATTCCTGAACACGCTATCGGAAGGTAAGTCAGAGCCAGACTATACGGAAAGCGACGATTTCAACGTATCCGTCACATTCTCTGCCATTGTAAAAGACAAGGCTTTTGCCATTTACGTGCAAAGCATACAGCAGTCGTTGCCCGAGGATAAGAGACTGACGGTCTTTGACGTGATGGCACTTTGCGAAGTCCGTGACGGCAAAAAAGTTCCCAAAAATAAGCAGATTGCCCAGAAACTGGAGCAAATGGGATTCTTGGAGAAGCACGGAAAGACTAACGCCATCTATTATATCTTGCCTCGCCGTTATTACGAGTTAGCAGGAGATATGGCAGCATATTCGTTGGCTACAGACTGGGACATTGATCAAGTTTGGGCTGTTATAAAACCATTCTTGAAGAAGTATGGCAAGGCAAAGAGAGCTGATATAGACAAAATCGTAGGCAGCCATCTTTCAAATAAACAGTTAAGAAGGATTCTTGATGAACTGCGAGATGAGGGAAAGATAAAGACGCAAGGTCTGAGAAACTATATGTATTATTTGTTAGGTGATACTCCAGATGAAGCACCAAATGAGTAACTGAGAACGAAAGGGCATAACAAAGGGCGAAGAAAAGGGCGAAGAAAACGTTAGAAATGAAACTTTTGGAGGGCTTATTTTAATGTAACTTCTTGATTCTCAGGATAAATGAAAGGGCGAAGAAAAGGGCGAATAAAGGGCAGAACTATTTAACAGCTAAAGCCCCTGTCCATATGCCTTAGTGGTGCAAATGTGGTGCAATTGAAGAAGTGAAAAATCCGCAAGTCGTTGATATTCAACTTCTTGCGGGTTTTCTTCAGTGATCCGTTTGGGGCTCGAACCCAAGACCCCAACATTAAAAGTGTTGTGCTCTACCGACTGAGCTAACGGATCGACCTTTTTTGTGCAATCTTTCGAAAGCGGGTGCAAAGGTAGGCATAATTTTTGAATCTGCCAAATT
>JAFPEE010000032.1 GCA_017389705.1 Prevotella sp. | reverse complement strand
GTACTGGTTGTCCTTTCGGTTTCTCAGTCTGAACAGGGTCGGAAAGAGGTGTTTCAGGCGTGAAGTCTGAAACGCCACTTTCCTGACTCTGTTCGGGTTCGTTGTCGAGTGTCTTGCGGTCGGCACTGCCACGCATAGCCCATAGGCGAGTGGCGACAAACCGCATCGGGTCCATCTCCTTGCGGATGCTGGGCACGTTGGTGGGGAACGGCCACATGCTTTCGTTGACGATGTAACCCAGCCGCACCTTGTCGGGCTCGCAGAGTGAATCGTGGCAGATAGCCTCGCCAAAGCACCCATGCACCGCCATATTGATAGCCGCCATCTTCACGCAGTTGTAGTCCAAGTCCTCGCACGATATGTAAGGCCGTCGGGCTTCTGCCTGCTGCGGTGTGTAGCCCCAATCGTGCTGCATCTTGTGGAGCAGGGAGCAATAGCCAGCCAACGGCATTCGCCCGCTACCCGCTGCGCAGTCGGCAATGGTGATGCGGTGTCCGAACGGGGTGGGCTGTCCTTCCGGCTCGTCCCATCCCGCTATGTTCACGTCGGCCACACATTGCGCCACGCTCGGAGGTGTGAAGAACTGACCCTTGCCACCGCCACCGGCATGTATCGCCATATAGAGGTCGCCAAACGGGTCGTACCACCTTCGCCGTGGTATCTCTTCCGAGTAGATGCGGAACACGGTCTGCATCATCTCGTGGAATGTCGGCGTGTCCTGTGGCTTGAACTTCCAGCCCTCAATCGGTTCGGGAGTGAGCGACGGGTTCAGATAGCCGATGATGTAGTCCAGCAGCCCCTCAAACACCGCGTCGGGTGTGTAGCCCGTCTGCCCGCACATCTTCATCAGAATCTTGTGCAGCGGCATGATCGCCGCGTCGCCCGTCTTGTCTATCTTTGCCATCGCTAATCTCTGTTAAAATGATAGCCGTATCTTTCTTGAAACATTGCGTCGATGTGGTCGGGCACTCTGTCCTCACGTTGCTGATTGAGCGTCAGCAGGTCGGTGTAGTAATTCAGTGCCGTAAGAAAATTACGGTCGTTGGGTACGCTGCCGCCCTCGATGCCGAACCGCTTCTGAGCGTATTGCAACTCACACACCAGCCGATGGTTGTGCGTGAACTCTGCCGTATTGCCCCATACTAAGAGCATGGCGCAGATGATGGCGCACGTTTCAGTCGAAACGATGGGCAGCCCCAAGTCAAGTGCTGACTGATACATCGCCCATCGCTCTTTATACTGAGGATTGTCAAGTATGCTTTCCATTCTTCTTCTCCTTATACTTTTCGGGGTCGATTGCGTCGTAGTGGTCGCATTCGTACCATGTGATGATTGCGATTGATGGTGTGCGCGGGTCGGTGCGGTTCATGATGTGCTTGCGGCAGTTGTCAGCCTTGGGGCACTGAGGATTCACGCACGTTGGCGCAGGGTCTTCGCCTGGTCGGACGATGATGCAAGGGTTCCTGCCTCCGTCCTGTGGTCCGTATTTCGTGACTTTCGCCGTAACGATAGCCCCACCGATGGGTTGCCCCACCGGTTCGGGGTTCCACGCAGGAGCCGTGAGGCTCCCCCGTGTACTCATTTGCGTCTTGATGTCACTTTGTACCTTTCCCATAGGCAATCTAAATTTAATTGTTCAACTTCTATCTGGATGGGCTTGCACAGCTTATGCCAATACTCGCCATATCGTCCTGTCTTCTTCAGTGTGTGGAGCATCTTCTTGCAGAATCGCTCGTAGTTGTATAGGCACATGCCGTTCATGATCTTCTCGTACATCGTGCCCAGCACCTCGGGCACCGCCTCCATGCTTTTCTTCTCTCCGAATTGGAGCGTCTTCATGGCAAACGTCATAAGGCACGGGTAGAGGTATTCTTTCACGTGGCGGTTGATGGGTTCAATGTCGAGCGTCTTCATGTAGTTGAGCGTCATGCCTGCCTCGTCGATAACAAGCTGTAGTTTGCGCTTGCGCTCTTCCAACGAGTCGGCACGCATAACGCTGTTGCGCCTCATGTACTCGTCGTAGCCCTTCTCGTCGGTCAGCAGCAGGTTGTCGGCCTTGATGTTGTGGCAATCGCCATCCTTGTAGGTGATGCGGTCGCCATCCTCATAGCCGTACTTCCATGCCTCTGCCACCAACTTTGCCGCCTGCCAGTAGTGATTCTTGCCGCCCCACATAATCATGATGCGGACGGTTGCCCGTCTGCCCGTGACCGTGGTGCAATAGATGGCTTTCTTCGGTTTGCCGTTGTACCTGAATTGTGCGTCGGCAGTCACCTCCAGCCCTGGCACGCTCTTTACTTGTCGGTAGGTCATTCGTTCAATTCGTGTTCAAAACTAATCCATTTCTGGTATCTCATTCATCGTGTCGCGGGCTTGGGTGAGCAGGTTCGAGAGTCCGTCCTTCTCGGTGTCCACACCGCGCTTTGCATCCTGCTTGATGCGGTCGGGGTTGACGGTGTTCGACAGCCCCAGCTTGTCGCGCCATACGCTGATGCTCTGCTCCTTGGCCTTGATGTGGACGTAGAGCGGGTTCGACTCGTAGTAGGGGTTCATGTTCTTGTCCCACTTCTGGAGCAACCGCCCCTGCTCGCGTATCTCGGCTTGCATCGCCATCTTCTCGGCCAGCATGTCGGCCAGCTCGTCGATGAGCGACAGCTTCCACGGCTCCACCTCACTGGTGCCCTCGCGGTTCATCACGTCGGCCTTCAGCTGCTGGCGCAACAGGTCAACCGTCTTGCCGCCCGTCAACAGGTCGTACATCCACTCGGCACCCTTGCGCCACTGCGTCTCAGGACTCTTGGGTGCCTTCTTGTCGGCAAACTTCTTGGCCGACTGTTTGATCAGTTTCTCAAATTCTGGTGTCATGTGTTGTGGAATTTAATCGGTGGGTAAAGGCTCGACATGTAGGGGTCGCGCGAGTCGCGGTAGAGAGCCTTGTTTACTGTGATGATGCGTCGCGGGTAGGTCATCCATCGGTCCCAATGGTCGTCGCACGGACGCTTCAACGGGTGCTTCGGGTCGTTCGACTCGCTCTCGCGCTTGGTGGTCTTGCGCTCGCTCATGGCTTCAGCCGTACCGATGCACAGCCGCGTCTCTTTCGAATTCTTTGGCCGCGCCACATTCTTGGGCACGATGCCCAGCAGCGGGCAGTCGGCACAGCAGTCGGGCTTGGTAGGTGGCAGCAGCACCTTCTGGATATTCGACATAGTAAGAATGAAAATAAAAATCGTTTTAAGTGGGAAAATCAGTTATCAGTGGTTCGCGCCCTTCAAAGGTGAGCCGGTTGCCCGAACAGATTATGCCTCGTAAGGTTTTACCCTAACATTTTCGGATGCGATGAATCAAGTCAGAAG
>JAFPEE010000005.1 GCA_017389705.1 Prevotella sp. | reverse complement strand
GAATCCCACACAAGGCACTCCGCAGGCCATCGCCTCCATGATAGTATTGGGCAGATTCTCCGAGAGCGAAGGCAGCACGAAGACATCTACTGCCTGATAGACATCGACAATCCGCTTCTCGTCGTTGACATAGCCCAGAGGATAGGCCTCAAGCGGCAACTGTGCCGTCAGTTCTTCGGCATGGCCACCCAGAATCACAACACCAGGTTTGATATCTGTCAACAGCCTACATGCCTCAATGAGATACTGCATGCCCTTGTTTACCATAGTCACGCGCTGCGAAGCAAACAATACCAGCTGCTTGTCGAGAGGGAGCCCCAGGCGCTTCCTCGCTTCCGCCTTTACACCTCTTTTATATATATGCGTGTCTATCGGGTTGGGAATACTGGTAATCTTCTGCCCCTCCAACAGAGCACTCTTCTTCGCCTCCGACTCCAGCCATCGGCTACAAGCGACAAAATAGATGTTCTCACCTTCCAGCATCCGCTGCTTCTTTTGCCAGACAGAGGCAGAGAGATCGTGTACCGAGCCCTTACCAGGCAACAGCCTGCAATTCCGGCACTTTGTTGTAAAGTTACGGCAATCCAACGTCACATGGCAAATCGCAGTTGCAGGCCAGATGTCATGCATGGTCCACACCACGGGCTTCCCACTACGCAAGATCTTCCTGATACCACTCAGCGAGAGCATGCCCTGATTGATCCAGTGCAGATGGATGATGTCTGCCTCCTGAAACTCACGCAGACGGGTGATGTCAGACCCCGCGTTGGCGATGTCGACTTCGAAAAGATGCTTACGAGAATGCATTCTCAGAAAGATGCAGAGCCGCTCCCAAAGAAAGTTCCATCGCTGATGAGGTGATGAGGGAAGCTCAGACACCGTCAGCGCATCAGTCTCCTTATCGCGCACCAGCATCTTCGCCTTAACTCCATAATTGTTCAATGCTTTCATCAAACGGTTAGCAGCCACAGCAGCTCCACCCGTCCGTTCGCTCGTATTCACTATCAGTATTTTCATGTCATCTTTCCGATTGATATTGCAAAGGTACGAATAAGTGCGTAAAATACCAAAGAAAATGGTATTTTAAAGCAGTATTTTATGTGTTTGCGCACACAATCGCTTGATTTAAGTCAAGAATGATGGGATTTTATACACTTATTACCCATAAAGTCTTGCAAAAAACAAAAAATCGTCGTACCTTTGCATCGTCAAAAGGTTAATAGATTGTTTTAGGTTAGTAGTAATATTTATAGTTTTAGGTTTTTAGTTATTGGTAAAAGAAAGTTTTCAACTGTAGGATAACAGGTGGTCGCTGTGAAGCTCCCATTTAAACTTTCAAATTTTTAGCTCTTGTGAGCTGAAAATTTCTTTTAGAGAAAAGGATTTTTAGTTAAACATAGGCTTTTTTGATGCTGCGGCTCGCGAGAGTCGCAGCATCTTTCTTTTGGCTCAGTCCGAAATGCCTGTTGAAAGAGTCAAGCAAACATTGCAGGTAATAATTCCAACCCTTGGAACTAAAAATACAATGGACGGAATTTTTGCTACGACTATTGTATCTGGAAGCAGAAAGTCTTCATCTGAATATGGGGCCGTCACTACTGTTTCTCTCTATAGTAGTCATATAGCAGAAAGAAGTGACCCTTCTGCCCCTTGTGTCATCCTGTGAAAGGCGGTTAGGGGTCACAAGGGTCGGAAGGGTCGCGTCTTTTCTGCGTATTCAATACAATACGCGCGCAGTATACTGAAAGAATTCAACAGGCTTTTCGGACTGAGCCCTTTTTTTCACTGAAAAGTTTGGCGGTTTGGTAGAATTTAGTTAATTTTGCCAACGATTACGGGCTGAACCCTCAAACGGTCATTAATTATGTACGATCAGATCCGGGAAGATATCCTCTATATAATGCTCTACGCAGTAGTGACGGCTATGGCCATCATCGCAAGTTGCTATCTGTTGTTCCGCCGAGGCAATGCTTTTGCCCCTGACATCACGACGCCGGCACGCCTGCGCCGATGGACTGCGGCCTTCTTTGCTTCCCTCGCCTTGAACCACATGTGGTATATGCCGATATTTTTCCATATCTCAAGCGAGGATACTATGATGATTGACCTTACTGGCGGATTGCTTGACAGCATGATACTTTTCCCTCTGGCAATAGCCGTATTGCTCGCGATGCTTCAAGACAGCAGGCGACCGCTCTGGCCTGTTGCCGTGATGGCGGCTCCGCTTGTCGCAGGAGGGGCATTCAGCGTCGCCAATCGCAGCTATGCCCTTCTGCCTATAGTATATGCCTATTCCCTGCTGATGTGCCTCGGCCTGATTATAAATATGACACGCGCGCTGAGACGGTACGGCCGCTGGCTGCGCGACAACTATGCCGATCTGGAGCACAAAGAGGTGTGGCAGAGTTTCGTGGTGCTAGCCATCATTATATTGGTGTTCGGAGTCTATGCGTTCACCAGCGAAGGCCCGGTCTACCAATATTCCATGCAGGTGATCATCGCCATGTTTATCTGCTATCTCCTATGGCGGGTAGAGACATTAAGCGACCTGAGCATACCCCATGTCCAGCCCTTTCCTGCTGAAGAAGAAGCTACCGCTCCGGAGAGCATAGAAAGCCATGCCCTATCGTCAGCTACCCACGAGAACATCAGCCAACTGCTGCAGCAGTACTGCGTTGACACGCAACTCTACCTGCAGCACGACTTGAGTATTTCACAGCTTGCCAAAGCTGTTGGCACCAACCGCTTCTATCTTAGCCAGTATTTCTCTGGCAAGGGCATTACCTACAATGCCTATATCAACGACCTGCGCATCAGCCATTTCATGAGTCTGTATCGTGAGGCTATCGCTACCCAACGTTCCTTCACCGCCCAGCAACTGGCTCATGAAAGTGGCTACCGTAGTTACAGCACCTTCGGCATTGCCTTCAAGCAGCGCACGGGGCAGACCGTGACGGCCTGGATGCGCGACACAGCCAAGTAAGCGCTGGCTCGGTTTTTGAAAATCAGCAAAAAAGGTTTCAGAATCAGCAAAACCTGATGTCTCAGGTCATTAATGGTAAAACTGTTTTGGGGAATTTTGCTATCTTTGCAAAGCCTAAACGAGATGGCAACACCTAAAAATATGTTTTAACCAAATAATTATCGTATAATGAGAAAGAAAAAGTGGATGCTTGCCGCCATCCTGATTTGCGGCGCAACGACAGTGCTCAATTCGTGTAAGGACAAGGACGACGACCCTGCCCCTGTGAACCCTGAGGATTCCAAGGTAACTGACTATTCACAGAAGAGTAGCTGGCACCAGATTCCGGAGATTACCAAGGAGTTTGACACGTTCTACATCCCCGCGACAAACTATGACGGCTACGAGGACGGGGATCCGACCTTCGTGCCCATTGACAACGCAGAATTCGTAGCAGGTGTAACTGACGAAAACGAGGCACATGCATCAGTGTATGCAGCCTCCACCAACGTGTTCGTCCCCTACTATCGCCAGAGCAGCCTGAAGTATGAGGAAGAATGTTGGAAGAAGAGCGGCAACATGCTGACGGCGCTTACAGGCACGCCCTACACCGACATCACAGCAGCACTCGACTACTACTTTGCCAACTATAACGGCGGCCGCCCGTTCATCATTGCGGGCCACAGTCAGGGCTCGGCCATGACGAAGCTCGTGCTGATGAACTATTTCAAGGAGCACCCTGACTATTACAGCCGCATGGTGGCCGCCTACGTTATAGGCTATGCCGTCACCAAGGAAGACCTTGCAGCCAATCCGCACCTGAAGTTCGCTACCGGCGAGAGCGACACAGGTGTAATCGTCAGCTGGAACACTGAAGGCCCTGCGAACGCCAATGCCCAGAACATGGTGTGGATGCCAGGTGCCATCAGCATCAATCCGCTGAACTGGAAACTCGACGACACATACGCCCCAGCGAGCGAAAACCTGGGGTCGTACGTGCTGAACCTGGAAACCCTCAAGCATGAGTTTAAAGACGTCAAGGCTGATGCCCAGGTGAACGTAGACCGTGGTGTGGTGGTGACCAAGCCCGACTGTCCCTTCAACCCCCTTACCTGGCTTTTCGGAACGGCAAGTTTCCACGACAACGACTACGGACTCTTCTACAACAACATCAAAGAGAACGTAGCTAAGCGCATCGCAGCCTATAAAGCCGGCAACTATGACAAGTCGCTGGCTGTCAAATGTATCAACGGTACATTCATCGGCCAGAAAACGGACAATATCATTTCCTTTAAGGGCATTCCGTTTGTAGGGCAGCAGCCCGTCGGCAACCTGCGCTGGAAGGCTCCTGTGAAATTTACGGCAAACGACGGTGTGTATGAGGCGT
>JAFPEE010000031.1 GCA_017389705.1 Prevotella sp. | reverse complement strand
TCTTCGTTGTAGGCTGGATATAATATAAGGTAGGAGAAGAACTCCTTCTTGCGCATCGACAGCACTTTACCAGTCAAGAAGGTGGTTAAGTCAGAGACACGTTTCTTCCATAGTGTTGACACCAGGGCAAAAAACAGGATGTAGGCAACCGAGGCAGCCATAAACACCCATAGTATGATGTCTAAGATATGGATAACATGCCAAATCATAAGTTTTAATCCTTAAGGATGTAATCAATTACTTTCCTGCCTAATCCGAATTTCCGGAGGATAGGACTGAGTAAAACTGCAGGTAGCTTGAAGAAGGTGCTATCCCATTTGTCATCCACCAGATAGTTGGGGGTTGCAATGGCAAAAATCAGTACGACAATGGCGAACAGAGCCCACCACTTGAATGCCGCAGTCATATAGATGAATGGTACGACTAGTCCCATGATGAGAATAACGGCCATCAAAATCATACGTGGAATCAGCATCCATTGTAGTAGTTTGTCAATCATGTCGTATCGTCTATTGGTTATAGCGGCAGGAAGGTAGCGGATGTTACGAAGAATCGAACGGAACTGCGTCATGATGATACTGCGGTGCTGACGGTTAAAGTCCTCTGCCCGGCGAGCTTTCTCGTTAAAGACAGATGTCTTATCGAAATAGTCGACGTAAATGTGCTGGCGCATCAGCATGGCTTCCAATTCCTTGTCGCGCCAATTGGCTTTGGCTGTTTGCAAATACGACTTGAACCAGTTGAAGTCAAAGACCATGCCGGAACTGGCCAGGGCAGCAGGAAGCCCCACCGCAATATGGCCTCGACGGAAAATCGAATTGTTGATTTCCTCGAAGATAGCACTCAGGCGAGCGGAGGTAGTATCACGGTTTAAAGAAAGCTTGTGTGCCTGGATGGCTTTGGTTCCAGCAGCTTCGTATGCATCGTTCATTTGCTCCAAGAATTCAGTTTCCACCACATCGCCTGCTTCCAAGATGAGAAGTGTATCATAGATCTTGAATTGAGGTAAGTTGTTAATAGCTAACTGGAGCGATTTTGTTAATGAGCTCTTTTCGAAATTAGGTGTCAGCAGGGTAATGGGTTGCTGAGCCAGGTGGAACATAGTCATCTCATCCTCATGGTCAGCAATGACGGTGACATCAAACTGACGCTGCGGATAGCTTTGTCCCAAGATGGACTTGACTGTCATGAGCAAGCTCTTGCCGCTTTTGTAGGATGGAATGAGAATGATGAAACGATTCTCCTTCTTGGCCTTGGGCGTATCGCTGTGTCTCACAATGAGCGAGGTAATAGCGAAAATCCCCAAATACAAAACTGTTAGGGCGATGAGGATAAACAAGATCCAGTCAGTGTATGTGAAAATGTTCCAAAGTATCATGAGGCAGATGAATTTAAAAAGTGAGTAATACCTTTGATAGTTGCTTTTGCCAAATCAAGTCTTCCATGAAAGACGAATTTTAGAATGTCCTTTAATGCGACGACTCCAATGAGATAGCAAAAGGATAGATATTTTGTAAACGAATGATTGTTTCGTTTGACAAATAACAGACGATTCCGCGTAATATAGTAAGTGCGCAAGGGGCTATTTTGACCTGTTGACTGACTTTCCTTATGATAGATAGTACAGGATGGCTCATACCAGATGTCATATCCTGCATGGCGTATCATCATAGACCAATCTAATTCTTCATAATAGAGAAAATAACATTCTGGCATGATGCCTGCTTTATCAATGGCCTCACGCTTGACCATCATAGCTGCACCATGAGCATACGGAGTTGGGTGGGCTGTTTCATATTGTCCGTGGTCCTCTTCGCCAAAGCCGATACTGCGATTACGCATAGTGATACGCGAGAGGGAGGTATAGCCAGCATATTGAATAGGATTATTTCCCCATGCAAAGCGAATCTTCGGACAAACTGCCCCAATCTTTGGTGAACTTTCTAGGCAATCAATCAATGGCTGCAACATTTTCCCTCTTACATCTTCCTTCTTACATCGGAAGAATGTGTCGTTGTTGATAAAGAACAGATATTTACCTTTGGCAGTCTTGATGCCGAGGTTGTTGCCTCCTGCAAAACCAAGGTTCTGTTCGCTACGGATAACGTTTACTTGTGGATAGCGTTGTTCAATGACAGTGGCTTCGTCTTCTTTGGAGGCATTATCTACCACAATCACTTCCAACGACTCGTCATTGAAAGGGATGGTATCAATCAATGCGCAGGTATCTGCAAGTCCATTATAATTGATGGTGATGATGGAAACCTCAATTCTCAAATCTCAATTCTAAATTTTCTAAACTCTTGATGCACGTTTTTTCTCGAGTTTTAACCGCTTTTTCTCTTCTTGTTTGGCAAGCTGCTCTTTTTCGTATTCAATCCATTCGTTTTCTATGTAAGGAAGAATATATACGATAGTAAGGCCTCCATAGAACACAAGACAGTTGGGGAACTGCATCAGTACCTGATTACCATAACCTCCTAACTGTTGCGATATCATGGCACAACAGAATCCTGCGCCGATGCCTCGTAGCGATGGACTTTTAATTCTAAATAAAACAATCCAGCATGCCCCCAAAATCATAATGGCTGTACATATTAAGAATACTGAGATTCCAATGACACCTGTATGAATCCAAATAAAGACATACTCTGAGTCAGGGGGTACCGTTGCCATAAAGGTGTATTTGTTATTGGCTGGAACGTTTTTGTAACCCACGCCCATTCCAATGCCCCATGGGGCTTCTGCCAGATACTTCTTCATGGCTTCTTGATTGATAGAACGTTGATTAGCTGATGCATCATTCTTGTCAAAGGCAGAACGCATACGTCGAATGGACTGGTTGCCGTTACCAATAGTCGTAAATGCCAACATAAAGATGAATAATCCGAACAAGATAGTTACTGGTACAGCAATCTTTACCGACTTGGACAAGAATACGAAAGCCATGATACCCACCATCAAACAGGCTATGGCAGTACGTGTTCCCGAAGGGAACATAGCCCAAGCGCAGGCAAGTCCGGTGATGAGGAAGAAGATACGGTGTTTCTTGATTTTGCTGGTAATGGCAAAAACAAGGAAGGCCACTGCTGTAGATGCTATGCCAATACCAAAGTTTGCAGCGTCACTAAATATAGAGAAGTATCTTATTAATGTGCCACCTGCCAAAATGTGGGTAGTTCTACCACGTCCTTGCAGCCAGGCATTTTCTGATGGCGTTAATCCGAAATTCTTTTGTTTCCATACCCAAAACACTGCGAACAAAGACAATGCCCCCCAAATAAAGAGGTATCTTATGAGTAGTTTGGGATTTGTAATGTATAGTGTGAACACCAAGAAAGCATACATCAACTGAAATGCGAGCGAGCGAGCCGTAGTATACCATGCACCAACATCAACTCCTATGCCACACGTGTCGTTAAGCACTTGTAAAAGACAAAAACCGCACCATATCATCAATGCATACAGCATGATATTGGCTGTACGTTCAAATTTAGCTTCCTTGACATCAATAATAGCTAGTGTTAACAAGACGATTTCCAATAGCTCATTGGGGATAGAAGTTGGTATGCCTGTTGCGGGCATACTTTTCCAGGAGATGATGTAGTTGATGACAATAAGTGCCCAAAAAGTAAACATCCTGAAATGGAAGGCAGCCAATACTGCTGCTGCTATGGCCGGTAATAGGCAGACGATAGCAAATGCGGAAAAGCCAGCAGTGATAAACGAATAAATGGCCAGCAAAAACAGGAGAAAGAGTAATGAAACTCTTCCTCCGTTTTCTTTTGCGTATGTCCTAAACGCGCTTGTCATTATTTTGCGTGTTCGTTTTCTGTTGCTGTCAAGCCAAGCTGTGACATGCGGTATACAAAGTTGTTGAACTTGGTGTAAGGCGGTAGTTGGCCTACAAACTCTTCTACTGCATAGCGACTGGCTTCAGTCAGATACATATAGAGCGACTTCTTATGCTCTTCGTCTAAGACAGACTGTACCTCATTCAAGGCTTTCTGGTCTACATCTTTCCACGTGCGGTTGGCACGGGTAACCATGAGGTTGACAGTTGCCATGTTCAGCAAGGCAGGTGAGATGGAATTCTCATCCAAATTAGGATATTCGATGATGGCAATCTCATCTGGCAGAATGTCGGGACATAAATCCTTGATGCCCTTGGCTAAAATGAAACGGCTGTCTTCGGACAAGAAGTCTTCATCGTAGGTCAAGCGACGAACCTGCAGGCCAATGGATATCCAGTAGTTCTCCAGTTCCTGTGCCAGGAAACTCTTACCATTACCCGTATCAGTTGAAATGAGGTTGAGTACATTCTGTTGGCCTTCCTGGAAATGGGGGAGTAAGGCCTTGCTCAACTGTTTCATTGCCATGTCGGCAATAGTCTTGTTGAAACGGCGATAACGCAGATTGCTCTCTTTGGGATAGCAACCCATGACAGGAATCTTGGTGATGCGTTCTGAACGCATACGGTCACGAAGCGTACGGTCGAGCATCTCGATAATCAAGAACCACAAAGTCGTCAACATGAAGGTGAGCATGAAAGCACCTAACAGAATCATCAGACGGTTGGTGGGCTGAGCATTTAAGGGGAACATGGGAGGATTGAGTACACGCAGCGTAGCTGTAGACATCTGCAGATTACGCTGGCGCAGGCGAGCGTTATTAAGCGCCTTCAGCATCTCCATGTAGTTGCCCTCGATAAAACTGATGTGTCGTGCTTTACGTTCAAGAGTTGCTCCAATAGGTGCATAGAAGAAATACTGGTCATCCAGATTTTTCTTCATGATATCTGTTGCTGTCATCTCGGCCTTTGTCTTTTCGAGTAATAGCAGTTGCTCCAGCCAGCGGCTTAACATATCGTTGGCCTTAACACCAGTCTCAGTGCTATAGGTGGACGCTTCTATGTCCTTGGTTAACTCTGTAACGCGCCCAGTAGCTGCCTGTAGGTCACGTTGTGCTTTCGCCAATTCTTCTTGAGACTCGGTATCATTGCCTCCTCCCTCGCTACTCATCAAACGAAGGTTAGAAATTCGAGACTGGAGGCGAGAGATGTCACGAACCTGATTGGTAAACTCCTGATTAGAACGGATAACCTGTGCACGGTTGCCTAACTGGCGCTCCAAATAGTCGAGCAAAGCCTTGGCAGTGGTATAGTTCATGAGCTGGTCGTTACGGAAATTCTGCTGCTGCATCTCCAAAACAGTCAGCTGCTTAGTTTGCTCACCATAGTTTACTATCTTCTTTGAAACATTATAACGAATCAGATCATCCTCAGCATTAGACAAAGCTCGATAGAGGCGAGCGACCTCTTTTTCAAAGAATTTGATGACATTGCTCGTTTCACCGAAACGAATCTGTTGGTACTGACGAGCAAATACCTCATTCAAAATGTCAAGGGTGTTGTAGGCTATACCGGCATCGTTAGCCGAATAACCTATGTCAATGATATCGCTACCTGTCAATTGAAGTACTTTCAGTCGAGAGGTAATGTTGTTAATGCCGAAATAAGGATGGTAGTTCAGTAAACCAAACAGGTAGTTGTCCTGAGTGGGTTTTTCATACGCCTTTAAGTTAGCGTATGTCTGAGACTCACTGTTGTGATTGACCAACGCCTTCACATCAGCAGGTACGGTCGCGCTTAATTGGCGATAGTGCTCAGCAGAGATATAGTTATTATCCTTGTTGGGATTGCCATACATCAAGCAACGAGCCAACAAGCGTAGTGAAACTTCATGAATCGTGTTGTCGGTGGTGATGATCAGCATCAAGTTGTTGATGTTGGTCTGTGCATTACCACCGGCAGCGCCTGTACCACCTTCAATGTTATAGCCAGTAATCATACCGGTATAGATGGTGGTATTGGTGTCGTAAATGCGCTCCATGTTACGGGTCAAGAACCAAGCCACTACCAATGCTATCATTGGCAGAATGATGAGATACCAGCGAATCTTATATAAAAAACGGACGAAATATCTAAATAAATCCATAATCTGATGCTGTTATTAGGTTATTATTTCTTGTTCTTTTTTTGTGCCTTAGCGGCTTCTTTAGCAGCTTTCTCCTGAGCTTTCTTTTCTGCAGCTTCCATTTTGGCGTATTTCTTTTCTTCGGCTACTGCAGCCTTGCGAATCTTCTTTTCAATGGCCTTGTTCTCCTTCTTAATCTGTTTCTCAGACTTGTGGTCACCATCGTCAAGGGTAACTTCTGTAGTCGTGTTCGTCAAAATAGGAGTATGTGAGAGAATCTCCAAAGTAATAATATCAGTTGTTATTGTAGTCTGTAAAGACTGATATTGTTGAACTACACTCAACTCATGCATTTTAGTCCATGCAAAGTCCTCAATACTCATATTACCCTGATGGAAGTCTTCCTGATTAAGAGCACCGGCACCTTGGTAAATTGCAGCACCTTCACTGGCGGTCTTTAGTGTGACTAAGCCGTTGGTTATTTTTATATAAAGTGCACCAATTTCTTTTTTGATGTCCTCGAACTCTTTGTCTTTTTTATACATGGCTATGTCAACCTCCAGGCGCTTGCGCTTGATAGAGCCCGCCAAGTCGAGAATATCCTCCAAGGGGACTGCCAGGTTGACACCTACATTCCAATAGCTTTGCTCGCGGCCTTGATACTGTTTCAAAACTGTCTCATAAGTCGTTGATCCACTTCCCCACATGTCAGTCTTGCCATAGCTATAGCTGGCATGTCCAGTGACATAGGAGAAAATGTGGCGTTTTTGTTTGGCTACTTCTGCCTTAGCCAATTCCTGTGCTTTCTCTAAAGAAAGAACACGAGGGTTTTGCTTGGCATTTTCGAACAAGACAGCCAAGGGCGGCAGATGGAAATTGGAAAAGTTAATGGTGCTGTTCTCGCTTGAATCGAAGAAGCCAGCACTGATGCCGCTGTCGTTGTATTGTGCGAAGGATGCAGTGCTGAATACAGCGGCAACTGTGATTAGTAAATATCGTTTTAAATCTTTCATCGTCATGATTGATTATATGATTTTATACGTTTTCTTTCTGTACAAATGCGGTCAGCGTACGGAGAATAATCTTCATGTCGAGCATGAAATTATAAGTCTGTCCGTAAGTGATATCCAATTGTTTACGTTCCTCAGCAGACATATTGCCACCCTTGCCACGTTCTTCAACCTGCCAAAGGCCAGTCAGACCTGCTGGTGCCATGAAACGGTCGATGCTGCTGTCTACCGTCAGTTTCTCAGCCTCGTAGAGTGGGAGAGGACGATTGCCGACAATAGACATGTCCCCCTTGAGTATATTAAACAGCTGTGGAAGTTCGTCAATGCTGTATTTACGAATGAACTTACCGACCTTGGTGATGCGGGGGTCATTCTCAATCTTGACGAAGGCATTATTGATTTCCTCTTCCTTTTGTTTACTGAAGTCGCTCTCAGCCATGACGAAGTCGTCGCCAACCAGCATGACTTCCTCGTCGCCAATCATCATCATAGACTCCATACCCATGTCAAGCATGTCCTGCTCAGCGTCAGCGCCTAAGGGAGCTGTTATTGTCTTATTATCCTCTTCTTCGTGGCTTTCTGTAGCAGCATACTGGTTATGATCCTTACTCAATTCCTTGAGTCGTTCCTCTGCGTCAATGTACATGCTGCGGAATTTCAGGAAGTCGAAGATGGTGTAGTTGGTTCCTACACGCTTTGACTTGAATAAAATAGGGCCTGGACTCTCTATGCGGATGGCGATGGCCGTAATGATAAAGATAGGCGAAAGAAGAATAATGGCCAGTCCGGAGAAGATGATGTCGAATAAACGTTTCCAAACAGGAATCTTGAACTTCAGAATCTTGTATTTGGGGGCTTCGTCGTCGAACAAGATATTCTCGCGGTCAGAGATGAACTGAATCTTCTTGTTGAAATCTGTAACAGAGGCGGCATTGATGATGGTATCATTGATACCGCACTTCATGTAGATATCACGCTCTTCATCCGTCATGTCGTCGGTGATGAGAATGATATATACGTTGCGACTCTTCTTACGCAGATAGGTGATGGCAGTAATATCTTCATTGCGCACACTCCGTTCGAAGAAGACAATGAAATGCTCATTGGCGACATGTGGAGTGCAAATCTGAGCTGCATCCTTGTAGGCAGTGGTCATGCGGACCAGCTGTCCTGGGATGTACTTCAGACGCTCTTGAGTTTTCGGATTATTGCCTAAGTATACTACACCTATCATATATATAAAAATAAGTATATAATATTAATTAGGTAGGATCTTCTTTACGCGAATCTTGAGCTCCATGGGGTTGAAAGGCTTCACGATGTAGTCCTCTGCGCCAATCTCCAGCAGACGGATACGCTCACTGGTGGAGTCTTCGCTGGAAAGCATGATAACGGGGATATGACGGAATAACTCATTCTGCTTAATCCACTCCAAGAAGTCGTCACCTCGCATTCCTGGCATGCGGATATCAGAGATAATCAAGTCAGGTGTATTACCGGCCTGAAGCCATTTGACACCCTGCAATCCATCAGGCAACCACTGTACATCATATTCGCTCATCAAATAGATAGAGAGCACCTTTGCGATGGTCTCTTTGTCGTCAAGGATTAGTATCTTCTTTTTCATATATGAAATTAATTTTTAGTCTTGAGTTTCTCTTTCTATCGTGCAAAGGTAAAAAAATATTTTTAATTGTAGTCAAATTATGATAAAAAAATACTGAAAAAGTGCAAAAAAGTTGGTTTTTAAAAATATTTTAGGGAAATTTGTAGAGTAATACGTATTATAATTGAATAAAGAATCAATTAATATAATTATGGCAAACAGATATCTATTAGGGTTTGATGTCGGCAGTTCTTCTGTTAAGGCGTCATTGGTTAATGCCGATAGTGGCAAGTGTGTGGCTTCTGCTTTCTATCCAGAGAAAGAAGCTCCTATCATGGCAGTCAAGGCTGGATGGGCAGAACAAGATCCTCAAATGTGGTGGGACAATGCAAAGTTAAGTTTGAAGAAGATTATGGCTGAGGTTGGCGCTACCGCAGAGGAAATCAAGGCAATAGGCATCTCGTACCAGATGCATGGTTTGGTCTGTGTGGATAAGGATTTGAATGCTATACGTCCCTCTATTATCTGGTGTGACTCACGTGCAGTTCCCTATGGCGAAAAGGCTTTCCAAGAATTGGGAGCAGAACAGTGTCTGTCTCACTTACTGAACTCTCCAGGAAACTTTACTGCCGCCAAGCTGGCATGGGTAAAAGAGAATGAGCCGGAAACATACGAGAAGATATATAAGATGATGCTTCCTGGCGACTATATTGCCATGCGTTTATCCGGTGTGGCCAATACAACGGTCAGTGGCCTGTCGGAAGGCATGTTCTGGGATTTCAAGAATAATCAGATTGCTGATTTCCTGATGAAATACTATGGCTTCGACTCTTCTTTGATTCCGGACATCGTTCCAACCTTCAACGTGCAGAGTGAAGTCAGTGCTGAGGCTGCTGCAGAGTTAGGTCTGAAAGCTGGTACACCGATTACTTATAGAGGTGGTGATCAGCCCAATAATGCACTTTCGCTGAACGTGCTGAATCCTGGAGAAATCGCTGCTACAGCAGGAACTTCTGGCGTTGTATACGGAGTATTGGGAGACGTTAATTATGATTCGAAGAGCCGTGTCAATACGTTTGCCCACGTTAACCATAGTGCTACTCAAACCCGTCTGGGAGTACTATTGTGCATAAATGGAACAGGCATTCTGAATGCCTGGATACACCGCAACATCACTCCTGACATCTCTTATGCTGCTATGAATGATCTAGCTGCTACGGTACCTATTGGCAGTGAAGGTGTGACGATAGTTCCGTTCGGAAACGGTGCTGAGCGTGTGCTGGAAAACAAGGAGATTGGCTGCTCTGTCAATGGTGTGAACTTCAACAAGCATTCCAAAGCTCATCTGGTTCGTGCTGCTCAAGAGGGTATTGTCTTCTCGTTCTGCTATGGCATGGAGATTATGCAGCAGATGGGCATGGACATCCAGAAGATTCATGCCGGCAAGGCCAATATGTTCTTGTCACCGTTGTTCCGCGACACATTGGCAGGTGTCAGTGGTGCTACCATCGAGCTTTATGACACCGACGGAAGTGTAGGCGCTGCCAAGGGCGCTGGTATCGGAGCCGGTATCTATAAAGACAACAATGAGGCCTTTGCTACGTTGGATAAGCTGCAGGTCATAGAGCCAGATGCTGCTCATCGTGAAGAATATTTGTCGGCTTATGCCCGATGGAAGGAAACCTTAAACAACAGAATATAAATAATGGTATACATTATTATTTAACAGGGGGTGAACATTTTTGTTCGCCCCCTCTGTTCTTATTCGTATTTCTTAGCCTCCCGCTTGCCTTGCAGTACTGCGAGGGCGTTCAGCGCTAGCGCTTCCATCTCGTCTTCTCCTGGAAAGACATAGACAGGTGCCAGGAAGCCAATACGGCGGCGTAACTCGCTGACAATGTAGTCGCTATGTGCCATGCCACCAGTCAGCAGTATGGCATCTATCTGTCCGCATAGTACGGCTCCTTCGGCAGCAATCTGCTTAGCTGTATGGTAGAGCATGGCATCGACAATGAGCTTGGCATGCTCGTCGCCCTTTTTGATACGTTCCAACACCTCTCTCATGCTGTTGGTGCCCAGATGAGCAGCCAGTCCTGCCTTGCCTGCAATGCGCTTCAACAACTCTTTCTCTGTATATTTGCCACTGAAGCAGAGGCGTATGAGGTCGGCAGCGGGCAAAGAACCGGCTCGTTCCGGTGAGAAGGGGCCTTCACCATCCAAGGCGTTGTTTGCATCGACTGCCCAACCATGGTCGTGGGCTGCTACACTGATGCCTCCACCGAGATGACAGATAATCAGGTTTAGATCTTCGTAATTGCGACCAATGCCTCGAGCATATCGGCGAGCTATGGCTCGCTGGTTTAAGGCATGCCAAATGCAGATGCGAGGCATGAGCGGACTGCCGCTGATGCGGGCCAGGGGCGACAGCTCGTCAACGACACCAGGGTCGGCAATAAAGGCACGGCAACCGGGAATGCTGGCGGCAATCTCGTGGGCGATTAAACATCCCAGGTTGCATGCATGGTTGTGCATGACGCAACCGTGCAGGGTGTCTTCTACCATTTGGTCGTTGATTTCATAGACACCACCACTGATAGGCTTTACCAGACCGCCACGTCCGATGACAGCATCAAAATCCAAAGGAATATCTGATCGTTTCAACTCGTCAAGTACCAATTGGCGGCGGAAGTCTTGTTGCTCAGTAATAGCATCATAAGGTGCCAGCTCTTCAGCTGAGTGTGTGATGTTGTGCAATAGAATGGGCTTTTCATTCTTGTAGACTGCCATCTTGGTGGATGTCGAGCCGGGGTTGATGACTAAGATTCTCATAGGCATGCAAGGGCAAAGATAATACTGTTGAATTTAGCTTCGGTTGAGTCGCCACGAGAGGGAACGACTACTGGGCACTGGGTGCCCCAGAGAATGCCGGCCGTACGGGCTTGGGCAAAGAGAGTCATGGCCTTATAGAAAGCATTGCCCGCCTCGATGTCGGGCATGATGAGCACATCGGCCTCGCCATTTAGAGGCGACTTAATGCCTTTGGCTTTTAAGGCTTCGATGGAGCATGCTGACTTGACATCCAGCGGACCGTCGACAATGCATCGGCCGAAAGTGCCATGTTCAGCAAGTTGCTTGATGTCTTGATAGCCGTCGACAAAGGGGAATTGCCGTCCTCCGTGTTCTGCACAATGGATGAGGGCAACGCGAGGTTCCATGATGCCCATCTGGTGACAGACATTTGTGACATAACGTACCTGCTCTGTTCGCTGCTTTTGTGTGGGGTAGGGAATGACGGCTACGTCAGTAAAGAACAATAGCTTGTGATAGGTGGGAATCTCTGCAACGGAGATGTGAGTCAGTACCCGTCCTTCGGGCAACAGTCCTGATACCTTATTTAATATAGCGCGTAGCAAGATATCGGTGCCGATGAGACCTTTCATCAGTACGTCGGCGTCGCCACGGCGGATAAGTGCCACGGCTTTCTCAGCAGCGCGCTCCGGCAAAACGTCTTCTATCCTTATGACTTCGGCCAAGTGGTCTCTCTCAATGAGTGCCAGTGCTTCTTTGGTTGCTTCGTCGATGGGGTTGACGGCTACAATCTTTAATCGTCTTTTGGCTTCGGCCACAAGTCGATGCATTTCAAGGAATGACTTAATGGTTTTCATAGTTTTCGGATTTTTATGCGGCAAAGATACAAAAAAACGAGCGTAATACCAAATATTATGCTCGTTTTTTATTTTGCAAGTCTTAATTCAAAGATTCTTGATACCAATCGAACAAGCGTTGGATGCCGTCTTCTATCTCAACCTTGTGAGTCCATCCGAGACTATGAAGCTTAGAAACGTCGATGAGCTTACGCATCGTGCCATCGGGCTTTGTGGCATCGAACTCTACAACTCCCTCAAAACCTACGACCTTGACAACGAGTTCGGAGAGTTGGCGAATGGTGAGCTCTTTGCCCGTACCGACGTTAATGTGGCAGTTGCGGATTTCACCCAGCTTGGGGATGGCACCACCTCGTCCGGCAGAGTGATTGCGGTCTATAGCACCGTCTGCGGAGGCACCATAGTGGACACTGCTGTATTTCTCGATACCAATGATGTCTGAGAAATTGACGTTCAGCAGTACATGTACTGATGCATCGGCCATGTCCTCACTCCAAAGAAACTCGCGTAGCGGAGTGCCTGTTCCCCAAAGTACTACCTTATTATTATATATGCCGTACTTGGCCAGCACGCTGAGTATTTCGTCTTCGCTGGACGATCCGCTGAAACCTTCGACGGGGCGGATGTCCAAGTCGCGTCGGATAGCCTGCCAGTTGCCGTCATGAATGAGCTTAGCTAGATAGACCTTGCGCATCATGGCCGGCATGACGTGTGAGTTCTCCAGATGGAAGTTGTCATTGGGGCCATAGAGGTTGGTAGGCATGACTGCTATATAGTTAGTGCCATATTGCAGGTTGTACGACTCACACATCTTCAGACCGGCAATTTTTGCAATGGCATACTCCTCGTTGGTGTACTCCAATGGTGATGTCAACAGCGCGTCCTCCTTCATAGGCTGAGGTGCATTCTTGGGATAAATGCACGTAGAACCCAGGAAGAGCAGTTTTTTAACTCCGTGGGCATAGGCCTCAGAGATGACGTTGCATTGCATCTTCATGTTCTGCATGATGAAGTCGGCCCGATAGAGCGAGTTGGCCATGATGCCTCCGACAAAGGCTGCAGCCAATACGACAGCATCGGGACGCTCTTGGTCGAAGAACTGCCGAACAGCCACTTGATCAGTTAGGTCTAACTCCTGGTGAGAACGGCCAATCAGGTTGTTGTAGCCTCGTGTCTTGAGGTTATTCCAAATAGCGGAACCCACCAGTCCGTGGTGTCCCGCTACATATATCTTACTGCTTTTGTCTAACATGGTTTATTCAGGCATTTGTGCTTTGAGGAATAGCTTTCGGACAAACTTCATGTCGTGCTGTACCATAATCTTAACCAAGTCGGGGAATGATGTCTTCTGCGGATTCCATCCCAACTTTAGTTTGGCTTTGGAGGGATCGCCCAGTAGCTGGTCAACTTCTGCAGGACGGAAATATTTAGGATCAACCTCTACAATTACCTTGCCGGTAGTCTTGTCGTAGCCTTTCTCGTCGACACCGTCTCCACGCCATTCCAACTCAATGCCTGCCTCGTGGAAGGCTAGTGTGGCAAACTCACGGACGGTGTGATACTCTCCAGTGGCGATGACAAAGTCGTCAGGCTCAGGTTGTTGGAGAATGAGCCACATGCACTCTATGTAGTCCTTAGCATAACCCCAGTCGCGCAACGAATTCAGATTGCCAAGGTAGAGCTTGTCTTGATAGCCCTGTGCAATGCGAGCCGCAGCCAGAGTAATCTTGCGGGTCACAAAGTTTTCACCGCGACGCTCCGACTCGTGGTTGAAAAGGATACCGTTGCAGCAGTACATTCCGTAAGACTCGCGATAGTTTTTCATTATCCAAAAACCGTAGAGCTTGGCAACGGAGTAGGGGCTGCGAGGATAGAAAGGAGTCGTTTCCGACTGAGGAACCTCTTGCACCTTGCCGTATAACTCTGAAGTAGAGGCTTGATAGATGCGGCACTGTTTTTCCAAGCCGCAGATGCGTACGGCTTCCAACAAACGCAAAACACCAGTAGCATCGACATCGGCCGTGTATTCGGGTACGTCGAATGACACCTTAACGTGACTCTGGGCTGCCAAGTTGTAAATTTCGGTAGGCTTGACCTCTCCGATGATGCGGATGAGCGAAGAAGAGTCAGTCATGTCAGCCCAGTGCAGGTTGACCAGACGGGCCTTCTTCATGTCGCGAACCCACTCGTCAAGATAGAGGTGTTCGATGCGTCCTGTATTGAAAGATGAGGAACGACGCAGAAGGCCGTGTACCTCGTAGCCTTTTTCGATGAGAAATTCGGCCAGATACGAACCGTCCTGACCAGTGATTCCGGTAATGAGAGCAATTTTTTTATTATCCATATTGATTTTGATGTAATGAATGTTATTTGTCTTGTCCGCTAAACTGTTTGATGCGCTGTTCGTCGGAGAGTTTGCAGATGAGCAACGTGTCATCGTTCTCAGCTACGATATAGCCGTCGAGTCCCTGGATGACCACTTTCTTTTCCTGAGTGGTGTGGACAATACAATTATGACTCTCAAACATGGTGATGTCAGGACCGATGCACGAATTGCCGTATAGATCGCGTTTACTTTGCTGTTGCAAAGAACCCCAGGTGCCGAGGTCGCTCCAACCGAAATCGGATGGGCAGACGAAAATCTCTTCTGCCTTCTCCATAATGGCATAGTCGACACTGATGTTTTCGCACTCAGGGAACAGACGGTCAATCTCTGACTGCTCCTTGTCCGTACCGTAGATGGACAGCAGGCTCTCGAACAGCTTGGCCATTTGGGGCTGATAGATGCGGAAGGCGTTGACGATGGTCGATACGTTCCAGATAAATATGCCTGCATTCCAGAAATAGTTCTTTTGGCTGATATACTGCTGTGCTGTAGCCAGATCGGGCTTTTCTCGGAATGAATCAACACGGAAGATTTCCTTGTTGCGCAAGGAATTGCTGGAAAGGTCAGCCTGAATATAGCCGTAACCCGTTTCCGGTCGCGTTGGCTTCATGCCCAGGGTGACGATGGCGTCAGTGTCTGCGGTAAAGGTCAGGCAGTCAGTAATGACACGACGGAACTCCTGAGTGTTAATGACGACATGGTCACTGGGCGATACAACGATATTGGCTTTGGGATTCTTCGACTTGATGCGCCATGAGACATAGGCGATACAGGGGGCTGTATTACGACGGCAGGGCTCACGGAGGATGTGGTCGACTGGCATCTCTGGCAGCTGTTTGTGAACGGTGTCGGCGTATTTGGCATTGGTGACGACCCAGACATTTTCTGCCGGAACAAGTCCTTCAAAGCGATCTACCGTCAGCTGTAATAGCGAACGACCTGTGCCAAGCACATCGATAAACTGCTTGGGATTCTCAGTGGTGCTCATCGGCCAGAAACGGCTTCCTACACCGCCAGCCATGATGACAAGATGGTTGTTGTTCTTGGCCATATATCTTTATTATATTGTATAATGGATGCAAAATTAAACAATAATTCGGAAATTACCAAAAAAAGTCGTGCCTTTAATACTATTGTAGGTGCTTTCGCTTGAAATGTACAAATATAATTTGGCATTTTACTCACTTATTTGTACCTTTGTAGTCGTTATGAGCGATAATTTGTTGATTGATCTGAACGAAGGTCAGCGCAGAGCCGTCGAGTGTTGTGACGGGCCACAGCTTGTTATAGCAGGTGCGGGGTCTGGCAAGACACGTGTGCTGACCTATAAGATCGCCTATCTGTTGGAACGCGGTATGGCTCCCTGGAATATTTTGGCCCTGACTTTTACCAACAAGGCGGCACGTGAGATGAAGGAGCGTATCGGTAGGCTGGTAGGGCAGGATAGTGCTGTCCGCCTGCAGATGGGAACTTTTCACTCGGTGTTTGCACGTATCTTGAGGGCTGAGACCTCTCACCTTGGATATGGTTCTAATTTTACCATTTATGACCAGGCTGATTCTCGCTCGTTGGTAAAGAGTATCATCAAGGAGATGCAGTTAGACGAGAAAGTTTATAAGCCAGCTTCAGTAGCTGATCGCATCTCGATGGCAAAGAACCATCTGCTTCTTCCTCAGCAGTACGGTAACAGTTCGTGGGCTGTTGACGATGCGCAGCATAAGCGGCCAATGATAGCCCATATATATATAAGGTATGCTGAGCGGTGCCGTCAGGCTAATGCTATGGACTTCGATGATTTGTTGGTGCAGACTTTTGTCTTGTTGCGCAATTTTGAAGAGATTAGGGATAAATATGTCCAACGCTTCCAGTATGTACTGGTCGACGAGTATCAGGACACCAACTATGCCCAGCAAGAGATACTCCTTCTGCTGACTCGTGAACATGGCCGAGTATGCGTTGTTGGCGACGATGCTCAGAGTATCTACAGCTTTCGAGGAGCCAATATAGACAATATTCTGAATTTTCAGAAAATGTTTCAAGGCGCTCAGTTGTTCAAGCTAGAGCAGAACTACCGTTCGACGCAACTCATCGTTCAGGCTGCCAATAGTCTGATTCGTAAAAATGAACGCCAGATTCATAAGAATGTATTCAGTGAGAACGAACAGGGAGAACGGTTGACGTTGAAACCAGCCTATAGCGATAAGGAGGAGGCCATCATTGTCTGCAACGACATCAAGCGCATCCGTCGGCAAGAAGGATGCGAGTATTCAGACTTTGCCATTCTCTATCGTACCAATGCCCAGAGTCGTTCGTTTGAGGAGCAGATGCGCAAGGACAATATACCTTATAGAATATATGGGGGCTTGAGCTTCTACCAGCGAAAGGAAATCAAGGATGTGATAGC
>JAFPEE010000265.1 GCA_017389705.1 Prevotella sp. | reverse complement strand
GCTTTCGACGTTCTGGCAAACACCACCAACCCCCACACAGGACGGTCCAGACGATGGACAACACCCAAGAATACTGCACCAGGTTTCTGGTACTTCTCTTTAATATAGGACTTGACTGTTTCTGACAAGGGCGTGTCGCCTGTCTTGTCGCCCTGGACAATCTCTCCACTCTTTTTGGAGACGATAATGATATGGTTGTCTTCGTAAACTACTTGCATAACGGTGGCGAAATTACAAAAAATATCCGAATCAGCAAACAACTGGTGCATAAAACGCGAAACTTTTTTGGTTTTTTGCCGATTTCTTTGTACCTTCGCACTCGCTATGATAGTATGTATTGCTGAGAAACCCAGTGTAGCAAGGGATATAGCACGTATCATCGGAGCCACCTCGTCGCACGATGGATATATGGAGGGCAACGGCTTTCAGGTGACGTGGACCTTTGGCCACCTGTGTACCCTGAAGGAACCCCACGACTATACACCGATGTGGAAGTCGTGGAGTCTGACGGCGCTTCCTATGATTCCAGAGCGCTTCGGCATCAAGCTCATCGACGACCAGGGTATCAAGAAACAGTTCTCGATTATCGAGGGCCTGATGCAGAAGGCTGAGCGTATCGTCAACTGTGGTGACGCAGGCCAGGAAGGTGAGCTCATTCAGCGCTGGGTGATGCAGAAGGCTGGGGCTAAGTGTCCTGTCAGCCGTTTGTGGATATCGTCCATGACTGACGAGGCCATCCGTGAAGGTTTCGAGAACCTGAAAGACCAGCAAGACTATCAGCCCCTCTATTTGGCTGGCCTCTCCCGTGCCATTGGCGACTGGCTCCTCGGCATGAACTGCACACGCCTCTACACCCTGAAATACGGACAGAACCGTCAGGTTCTTTCTATTGGTCGCGTACAGACCCCTACCCTCGCCCTCATCGTCAACCGTCAGAAGGAGATTGACAACTTCAAGCCCGAACCTTATTGGGTGTTGGCAACCGTCTATCGCGACACCACCTTCACTGCCACATCGGGTAAGTTCACCTCGAAAGAGGAAGGCGAACAGGCTTTCAAAACCATCGAGGGCAAACCCTTCACCGTCACTAAGGTCGAGAAGAAAGAAGGTAAGGAACAACCTCCCCAGCTTTACGACCTGACCTCGCTACAGGTAGACTGCAACCGGAAGTTCGGTTACTCTGCAGAAATGACCTTGAACCTCATCCAAGCCCTCTACGAACGGAAGTACACTACCTACCCTCGCGTCGATACCCAATACCTCAGTGACGACATCTACCCCAAGTGCCCTCAGACGCTCAACGGCCTCTACCAGACCAAGTTCGGCGGGGTGGCTCCCTATGCAGAGTTCATCAAACCCATTGGTGGCAAGCCTTTGAAAAAGACCAAGCGCGTCTTCGATACCTCGAAAGTTACCGACCACCACGCCATCATCCCCACAGGCGTCATCCCTCAGGGACTTAGCGATGCTGAACAGAAGGTCTTTGACCTTGTGGCACGTCGTTTTATTGGCGTATTCCTGCCCGACTGCAAGTTCTCGACCACCACCGTATTGGGTGAAGTAGCTTCTACGGAGGCCACAGGGGGAGATTCCATTGAATTCAAGGTCACCGGCAAGGAGATTCTAGACCCGGGCTGGCGCATAGTCAGGGAGAAAAACGCCGAGTCTTCTGATAACCCCGATAACTCCGAATCATCTGATAAGAAAGATGAGGAGGAGCGCACCCTTCCCACCTTCGTCAAGGGTGAGTCTGGCAACCACACTCCTACCCTTAGCGAGAAGTGGACTACACCGCCACCTTATTATAATGAAGCCTCCTTGCTACGAGCCATGGAGACAGCAGGCAAGTTCGTCGAGGACGAGACATTGCGTGCTGCCATGAAGGAAAACGGCATCGGACGTCCATCAAGTCGTGCCAGCATCATCGAGACACTATTCAAACGCCATTATATCAAGCGTGACCGCAAACGTCTCGTAGCCACCCCAACAGGCATTGAGCTCATTGACCTCATCCATGAAGAGCTCCTCAAAAGCTGTGAGCTGACAGGCATCTGGGAAAAGAAGCTACGCGACATAGAGCATCAGAACTACGACGCCCAACAGTTCATCGAAGAGCTGAAGACGCAGGTCACCGACATCGTCAATGAAGTCATGCAAGATGCCACCAACCGTCGCATCACCGTTCTTACCGATGCCGAAGTCAAGAAAGTAAAGGCTACGACCTCAAAGTCTGAAAAGGCTGACCAACCTGCCAAGAAGCGCACAACCAAGAAAACCAAAACGCTGAAGCCAGACGACAACATCATCGGCCAGCCCTGTCCCCTCTGCGGCAAAGGACACATCATCAAAGGAAAAACAGCTTATGGATGTTCCGACTACCAGCATTGCACCTGGCGGCTGCCCTTCAAGTCGTAAACGATTACGTGACTTTTAACAGAATTTGCATCAACAAAAACGGTAAGGTTTCACATTTTTTTGTAACTTTGCCGAGCTGTTAATCAGCCTTGCGCGTACATTTAATTAATAACATATTCACTAACTAAAACATTTTCTTACAATGAGTAACAAGTACTTTACACATCTTGTTTGTCTATTCCTTGCTTTGCTGGGAATGACACAGAGTGCTAAGGCCTTCACCGACTTCAAAGTGCAGCTGACGAACGCCGACGTGTTCGACACCAGCAAGAACAACTTCGGTGTAAAAGTGGCTGCAGACGGCACTTACACTGCTACGACGGCAGATGACGCAACGGCAACGTTCACCGTCAAGGCTGCCCGTTTCAACGATGCCCAGCACGGCTGGGTGAACTGCGAGTTCACCATTCCCGTAGAAGGCCCTGTGAAGATAGGCCTTGGCAACTGCCAGTACGGCTCGCAGGACGGTACCATTACCGATGCTGCAGGCAGCACGACGGCTCTGACTGTCGGCAATGCCAATTGCTGGCACAACAACACGAAGGAGAACATCAGTTACACCATCTACAAGGGCACTGCTGCCACAACGCTTACCGTGAAGTACAACGGCTACTGCCCGTTCATCTCGGTGGAGGCCGTTGACCCCTCGCAGCTGGCCAGTGATGCCACCGTATCCTTTGCCTCCGGCGAGGGTGCGGGCAATGCGCCTGCCGCTGTCAAGAAAGAGGTTGGCAGCAAGATTACCTTGCCCAAGAACTTCACGCTATACGTGGAGGGCAAGACCCTGACAGCATGGACCGACGGCACCAACGACTATGCCCCCGGTACTGAATTTACCGTTCCCGAGAAAGACATCACCCTAACGGCCAAGTTCACCGCCAACGAGGTGAGCCTCAGCGACCGCACAGAGCCCGTCACCGCTAAATGGACCTTCCGCCGCGACGAGGGTGCTCCCACCGTAGCTTTCCAGAACGCCACCGGCGTATGGGTGACACAAGTCACCATCAAGGGCAAGACCATTGACGTCAAGGCTGACTTCGACACCAACAACGGTGGTAAGTTTGCCAACGGCAACTGGAACGACTGGGCACAGATGAACGGCGGCACCAAGTGGACCATTCCCTCCTGCAAGGGTGCTACCGTCTCGATGGAAGCATACGGCGAAATCACCACTACCACCATTGACGGCCAGACCGACTACACACAGAGCAAAACCATCAGCTACGAGATTGCCAACAAGGCTGAAACCATCGATGTTGTGATTGGCGACGGTTCATATTATCGCTACATCCAGGTTGTCCTGCCCGTAGTGCAGAGTTCCGGAGGCGAGAAGTTTGACAATGCTGATGCTTCTATTCAGTGGCCCATGCTGGTGGATGGAAACGTGGACCTGAACAGCAAGACCATCAATCCTGAGGCTGCTATTACGGTTGCTTCCTTCGAATATACTCCTGCCGACGCTACCGTTGCAACAGGTTCGCGCAGTAAGGATCCGGATAACGGATTGACCTTTGTCACCTTTACGGGAGAGAACGTCCAGTTGCATTGGAACGTGAAGCCCGCTTCAGGTATTACCTTCACGCCGACACAAATCAAGATGTATGTCCAGCGCTTCGGTACCAACAAAAAGGACGGTGTCGTCGTAACTGCCAAAGTAGGCGATGGCGAAGCCGTAACGCTCGGAACGTTTACTGCACGTCGTGCCAACTGGGATGACAGCCAGGAGGAAGACCAGTGGGGAGAAAAACTGGGCAATCTGGTGAACGAGATTGTGATTGACCTGACTGAGGAGCAGCAAAAGGCTCTGACTTCAGGCGAAGGTTTCGACCTGTATGCAACAACAGGACTGGCTAACAACAAGGCCGGTGGATTCGCTGACGTCCGCATCTATGGCAAGGTGAACGGCACGAAGGCTGCTGTCGATATGTACACTCTTACTGCTGTAGCCAGCCCAGAAGAGGCCGGCAGCGTGACTGTCTACCCGAAGTCTGACAGCTACGAGGCTGGCAGCGAGATAACGCTGACTGCTACCGAGAACTTCGGCTACAACTTTGTGAACTGGACCAACGCCCAGGGCGAAGAAGTTTCGACGGATGCCAAGTTCAAGTACACCATCAATGCCAATAGCGAGCTGAAGGCTAACTTCAAGAAGGTGAACACCTACGAGCTGAAGTTAACTGTGGACGGCACCAACGACTATATGGTTACTGTCAGCCCGCAGCCCGACGTCATTGACGGCAAGTGGATGTACGAGGAAGGTGCCACCGTTGTACTGACAGCCAACCAGTACGAAGGTCTCGTCACCTTCAACAACTGGAACGATGGCACGACGAACAGCGAGCTGACCGTCAGCATGACTTCAGACACCAACATCACGGCAGTCTACTCGCAGGCCGACATCATTGCCGGTTGGGACTTCTACAAAGCTGGCGGCAACGGCCGCAAGGCTGACTTCGCTGCAGAGGACAACGACGGTGATGCCCTGAACCTGGTGAACACCGAGAGTGGAGAGACTAGCGGCTGGCTCGACAAGTCAACCATCGGTGGTGGTGGTTACGAGAGCTTCAAGGGTGCTGCTGTCAACTGGCGCCAGGGTACTGGCAATGGTGATGTAGGTAACTGGCACTGGCAGACCAAGATTAATGCCGAGGCCTTTACTGATATTAAGGTTCAGTTCCAGATGCTGTACAACTACAATGCATATCAGAAGTACAATGCAGAGTACTCACTCGATGGCCAGACATGGGTAAACTTCGGTAGTATCACCATGGAAGGTGCAAAGAATGCTGCTTCGTTCAACGGAGCACTGCCTGCAGCTTGCAACAACCAGAAGGAGCTCAACATCCGTATGATTGCCGACAAGACCTCTAATGTAGACGGTGCAGCATCGGCTAACGATGGTAACTCATTGGCCATGTTCTTCATCACCGGTACTCCGAAACTGGTGGACGACCCTGTGGCTCCTGCCCTTGTATCTTCAGTTCCTGCTAATGGTGCAACAGGCGCTTCTGCTTCGGGTAAGATTGTGCTGAATTTTGACAAGAAGATTAAGTTGGCTGAGAATGCCACTGCTACTCTGAACGACCAAACTCTGAAAGGCGTCGTCAGCGGCAAGGTGATTACCTTCGAGTACAAAGGATTGGATTATAGCAAGGAATATACATTCACACTGCCTGCCAATACGGTGAGCAACCTGACTGGAGCTACATTGGCAAATGCTATCACGCTGACATTTACCACAATGACTCGTCCTACAGTCACTAAGGGTGCATACGACAAGGTGGTATCGAATGTCGAAGAACTTCTGGCTGCCATTAACGAGGCAAACAATCGAGCTGACAAGAACACCCGCTATCGTATATTCATCAAGAAAGGTACCTACACCATTCCTCTGTCTTCTACCATGAAGACCTGCAACGGCTATGAGGTGCCCGAGTGCATCACCTTCATCTCAGCCAAGAACATCTCGTTTATCGGTGAAGACCGTGACAAGACTATTATCACCAATGGTATTCCCGCTGACGCAACCTTCGCCGGTACATATGGAACCACCAGTAAGTACGATGGCATCGGCAACAGCGATGTATTCCAAATCAGCAGCAGTGCCAGCGGACTTTACTGGCAGGACCTGACGGTATCAACAGGAATGGAAGATGCACGCGGTCGTGACCTGGCTATCCAGGATAAGGGTACGAAGAATATCTATAAAAACGTATGTCTGCACGGCTATCAAGACACCTGGACCTCGAACAATGACAATGGTCTCTACTACTTCGAGGGTGGTGTCATCCGCGGACGTACCGACTACATCTGCGGTAAGGGCGACATCTACTTCAATCAGGTAGAATTCCGTCAGATTGCCGGTGGCTACTGCGCCGTGCCTTCTAAGCCAGCCAAGGTGGGTTGGGTCTTGAAAGACTGTACCATCAACGGTGATGGCGATGGTGTCGACGGCAACTACACCCTCGGTCGTCCTTGGGGCAGTGGCACTCCTATCGCACTATGGATTGACACCAAGATGAATGTCGTTCCCTCTGCTATCGGTTGGAACGAGATGAGCGGTGGCTGGCCTGCACGTTTCGCTGAGTACAACTCTATGACATCAACTGGTTCTGTCATCGATCTCTCTGGTCGTAAGAAGACCTTCGGCGACGGACATGCCAACAATCCTGTCCTCACTGCAGAAGAAGCTGCAGTAGCTAGTGACATGTCGAAGATGTATGGCGACTGGGATCCCAAATTGGCGACAGAGCAGGCTCCTGTGGTTACAGATGTGAAGTTTGAGAATAACAAGCTCTCTTGGACTGGTAACGATTACTCATTCACATATGCTATCTGCAAGGATGGTGAGGTATTAGGATTTACCAATGAGACCGAAATAGACGTCACGACACTTGGTGTTGCAGCTTCTGCACCACATCGTGCTGCCAGTGAGGCAGAGTCATGGAGTGTCCGCGCTGCCAATGATATGGGTGGTCTTAGTGAGGCTGTCAACATCAACGGAATTGTTACTGGAATTGAAGCAGCTAAGATTAACACCGATATGCAGACCGACGGTGCCATCTACAACCTGCAGGGTGTACGAGTAAGCAAGGCTACTAAGGGCATTTACATCATCAATGGCAAAAAGGTGATTGTCAAATGAGCTCTTAATTAAATAGGGTTCTTATACCTTATTAATATATAAAGGAAAGCGGACTTTTCGTGAAGATAGTCCGCTTCCTTATTAAAATAATACTACAGACCATAAAAAAAAGAGCAAATATTTGCCTATTTAAACAAAATTAAGTACTTTTGCACGCAAAATTGACTACTACAAACAAAACAAACTTTTAAAATTAACAAAACATGCAAACAAGAAGACTACTCTTAGCCATGCTGCTGTGTATGCTATGGCTAACGGGCTTCGCCCAGAATGCAATCAAGGGAACAGTCAAGGACAAGTCCGGTGAACCCCTGATTGGAGTAAGCGTTACGTATGGTAGCGGCCAGGGAACGGTGACAGACATTGACGGTAACTTCAGTGTCAACGCTCCCGCAGGCTCAACCATCAAGTTCTCTTATGTAGGCTACAAGCCTCAGTCCCTGAAAGCCAGCGGTAACATGAGCGTCACGCTGGAAGAGGACAACACGACCTTGGAAGACGTGGTTGTCGTGGGTTATGGTACGATGAAGCGTCGCGACCTGACGGGTGCCGTAGCATCAGTTACTGGTGAGACTTTGGCCAAGAACCCTGTCTCTAACGTAGCTCAGGCCCTGCAGGGTCAGCTGCCTGGTGTAAGCGTTGTCTCTCAGGACGGTCGTCCCGGTGGTACGACAGCAATCCGCGTCCGTGGTGGTGGTTCTATCACCCAGTCAAACGACCCTCTCTACATTGTTGACGGTGTTCAGGTAAGCGACATCAACGATATTCCGGCCGACAACATCGAGAGCATCGACGTGCTGAAGGATGCTGCTTCTACAGCCATCTACGGTGCCCGTGGTGCCAATGGTGTAATCCTGATTACCACTAAGGGTTCTAAGGGTGACGGTAAGGCTAAGGTGAAGTACAACATGTACTATCAGATTAAGAAGTCAACCTATACTCCTGATGTGCAGAATGCCTATGACTATGCTCTCCACAACTGGAGCTACGCCAAGGCTTATGGCGATGCCTATGGTGAGGGTGTAGCCTCTTACTTCGGACTGGGCAGTGCCAACGGCAATCACCTGAACGAATACAAGAACATTGGTGTTCACAACTATGTGGACGACGTGATGAAAACAGCTTACAGCTGGAACCACGACCTGTCACTTACCGGTGGTAACGAGGCTACCAAGTATTATGCTTCTATCAACTACGTCACCGATGAGGGTAACCGTATCAATACAGGTTTCAAGCGCTGGAACGCTAACTTCAAGATTTCCCAGAAGATAACAAAGGACTTGACCTTCGATGCCGACTTGCGTTACAGCGAGATGAAGATGGAAGGAACGCAGTGGGAGTATGCTGCCGGTAATGCCGTTTACGGCTTCAAGCCCATTGACAACCCTCTGGGCTCAGGAGAACCCTCTGACCTCGGTATGGGTAGCGCCAGCGTGGAAGACGTCAGCAACCCCCTGTCGATTATCGACAACTATAGCAGCGTGACGAACCGTCAGCGTGTTCGCGGTATGGGTACCCTGACTTGGAACGTCATCAAGGGCCTCACCGCCAAGACCGAGCTCTCGCTGAGCCGTAACTGGAGCAAGAAGCAGGAGTGGGACGGCGGTAAGTCAAGCAATCCCTACAACAAGGCTACTCTGACCAATGGCGACGGCTATGGCGTTCGTTGGGCCACCACGCTGAACTATCAGGTTCAGGGCCTGGGCGAGGACCACAACCTGTCATTCCTGTTAGGTAACGAGGTGCTGGCCAGCAAGAGCAACAGCAATACAATGGCCGGTGCAGGTTTCCCCTCTGAATTCAGTCAGGACCGCGCTTTCGGTTTCTTCAGCATGTACAACATGGTTGACGCCTATCTGACCCAGACACAGCAGGCTTCAGACTTCAGCAACACCGTTGGTGAGCCGAAGCACACCCTGTCATGGTTCGGTCGTGTCAACTACGACTACTTAGGCCGTTATCTCTTCACCGCTACATTCCGTGCCGACGGTAGCTCGAACTTCGCTCCCAACAAGCACTGGGGTTACTTCCCCGCTGCCGCCTTTGCATGGCGCATCAGCGACGAGCCTTTCATGGCCGATGCCAAGAGCTGGCTGGACAACTTGAAGCTGCGTCTGTCTCTGGGTACCTCTGGTAACGATAATATCGATGCCAGCCTTTGGAAAGAGTACTGGGAGCCCTCAGTAGTTTGGACCAACGGTGTCCGCAAGGTAACCTTCTCCCCTGGTGCCGTACTGGCTAACCCCGACCTGAAGTGGGAGACCACCGTCAGCCGTAACCTTGGTATCGACTATGGTTTCTGGAATGGTAAGCTGCGTGGTAGCATTGAGTTCTACTGGAACACTACGAAGGATATTCTGATGCGCGTTCCCGTTGCTGAGTCAACAGGTCACAGCTATCAGTACCAGAATGTGGGTGAGACCTCGAACAAGGGTATTGAGTTCTCTATCTTCTACGAGATTGTCCGCTCAAAGGACTTCAACCTGAGCGTTAACGCTACCTACAACTACAACAAGAACAACGTAGAGAAGGTGGTAGAGGGTGTCAATGCCGATACCAACACCAACTGGGGTTCAAGCATGAAGCGCCCATACAACGACTACATCATCCGTGAGGGTGAGCCCGTCGGTACCATCTATGGTTACAAGTCTGCCGGTTTCTACACTGTCGACGACTTCAACGTAGTGAATGGCGTATGGACTTTGAAGCCCGGCGTGCCCGATACTGGTTCTAACGTTACCAACTATCCCGGTAGCGTTTCAGCACTCTACAACCTGCCCGAGGGTCAGGTAGCATTCCCCGGTATGGTTAAGTTCCAGGATACCGATGGTGACGGCACTATCACTGAGGAAGACTGCACAGTCATTGGTCATACCATGCCCAAGCACACTGGTGGTATTAACCTCAACGCCAACTGGAAGGGATTCGACTTCTCTGCCGGCTTTACCTATCAGATTGGTGGCGATGTCTACAATGCCAACGCTATGCACTCTATGATGGGTAACAAGGACACCAGTTTTGGCTGGAACCGTCTGAGCATTGTTTCTGACTGCTGGAAGATCTACGACGTAGATGCAAGCGGCGACCTTGTTGCAGTAACCGATCCCGTTGCCCTGGCAGCTCTGAACAGTGGTGCCAAGTATGCTCTGCCTTATGCAGAGTATGGCCTGGTGAACTCTGAGTTCGTTGAAAGTGCTTCTTATCTGCGCCTGAACACCCTGACGCTGGGTTACACCATCCCCAGAAACCTGACCAAGAAGGTAGGTATCAGCAACCTGCGTGTTTACTTCACTGGCGGCAACCTGTTCTGCCTCACCGGCTACAAGGGCAGCGACCCCGATGTAAACACCCGTCCTGGAGGCAACAACGGCTTCCCCACTCCGAACTACGACTGGAACTCATATCCACGTGCCAGAACATTTACATTCGGTCTTAATGTTGCATTCTAAATCATAAGGAGATATATAACTATGAAAAAGATATTATATTCAACACTTTTCGCAGCAGGTATCCTCATGGCAGGTGCATCATGTAGCGATTATTTGGAGACTGACACGCTATCCAAAGCTGACGCAGCCTTTGTATTCTCCACCGACGAGACAGCTCGTGCAGCGCTCGAAGGCGCATACTCCTCTTGGACAGACGCAGGCCAGAACAAGGTCTTCGGCGACGGTCTCTTCTATGCTGCCGACGTAGCAGGCTCTGATATAGAACGTCACCCTGAGAACTTCAGCAATCAGCCTGGACGCCACTATCCTGAAAGTTTCTATCAGAATGGTAATTACGCTGGCGAGTACACCCTGCTCAGCTATCAGAAGGAGAACGACACCTATGCTGCCCTTTATGAAGTTATCAACAAGGCTGTTATCGTGGTCAACGCTATCCAGACCTCTGAGGGTTTCGACGAAATGTTAGGGGCTGGCGTAGCCTGCACCATGGGTCAGCTCTATGGCGAGGCTGTAGCACTGAAGGCCACTGCCTATCGTGAGCTCATCAAATATTTCGGCGACGTACCCTACATCGGTGGCAAGACTACTGACCACGAGGGACTTGTAGGCCGCGACTCTATCTACGATGTCATCCTGGAAGAGCTGCAGCAGGCTGCTCCTGTGATGTATCGTGTCGGTTCCATTCCCGGCATTTCAGGCAAGAACTACTTCTCTCGCACCTATGTCGAGGGTCTGATCGGACGTATCGCACTGGAGGCTGGTGGCTACCAGACCCGTCGTGGCGACATTGCCCGTGTTGACGGACTTGGCGAGACCATCACCTTCGAGAACTTAGGTTCAGAGAACAACGGTGCCACCTATGGCCGTCGTTCAGACTGGAAGGACTACTACGAGCTGGCTCGTACCTACTTCAAGGCCGTTATCGACAACCCTGGTTCCGCTACTTTCATTACGACCGACTCACGCACACCGGCCAACCCCTATCAGGTGTTCTTCCAGCAGATGCATCAGGAAGGCGAAGCCTATGCTGACGAGAGTATCTACGAGTATGCCATATCGCAGGGTGGCGGCAACGATGCCCGTCCCTACTCTTTCGGACGTCCTACCACTGGCGGTAGCAAAAACAACTACCCCTGCAAGAACTATGGCCAGGGCCGTATCAACCCCGCCTTCTACTATGGCGTATTTGACCCTGCCGACATGCGTCGTGACGTTAGCTGTACAGTAACAGCCACCGCCGGTGCAACAGGAACGGAGATTCTGCTGCCCTTCAAGCCCGGTTCACAGGGTAAAGGCGGCGGTATCGCCTATAACAAGTGGGACGAGAACCGTCAGGAAAAGGTCTGGGTGGCCAACCAGCGTAAGTCAGGTATCAACGGTCCTTATATGCGTATGTCTGAAATCTATCTGGGTTACGCAGAGGCCTGTGCCGCTTTGGGCGACAATACCAGCGCACGCCAGTATCTGGACATCATCCGCAACCGTGCCTTCGGCAGTGCCTCAGCTGCCAAGACCGAAGCCTTTATCGCCAAGGAAGGCTCTCTGCTGAATGCCATCATTCAGGAGCGCGGCTTCGAATTCGCCGGCGAGGGTGACCGTCGTTGGACACTGATTCGTACCGGTCTGATTGGTCCAAAGGTCAAGGAGATCAAGGAGCTGACCAAGAAGATGCTGGACGGTCTGTCAGCCAATGGCTATTATACTTTCGACAATGGCAACACCATCTCCGCATACGTTTGGACCAAGAGCGTAGACAACGGCAAGGGCAAGCGTCTCACCGAGCAATGCCCCGACGAGAGCGATCCTACACTCTTCCCCGGCTGGCGCGGTGTTAACAACGACTGGAGTGCCTATGGTCTGGTTCTTCCCGACAATTATGCCCCGAACCTGGCTATCAAGGGCTTGTTCGACAAGCTCAGCGACAGCGAGATTGCCGCACTGGAGGCCGACGGCTATACGAAGCAGAACTGGGGTGTAGACCTCGTGTCCAACTACGATGAGTACTACAAGTACCTCTTCCTGGACTACGACTACGTAAAGGCTCCTATCTACCTCTGGCCGTTCACTCCGAACGTCATGGCCAACGGTCACTTCACCAACGGCTACGGATTCAAGCAGGAATAAGATTCTTATATCTTAAACATACCCAAAAAGGCGGAGAGCACATGCTTTCCGCCTTTTTTATAATAAAATGCTAAAAATGCGTAAACGTTTGCGAAAAAAAACAATAGCAGATTTTGGCCATATTAATATTATTTTGTAACTTTGTCGGCAGATATATATTTTTTTGTTAAATTTTAAAAACTACTAATTTATGTCTGTTAAAATTAAGAGTATTTTCCGAACGACACTCCTATTGTGTCTGCTCTTGGTGTGCGGTCAGGCTATGGCCCAGACTACCGCTAAGGGTACGGTTACGGACGCCACGGGAGAACCCATCATTGGCGCGACCGTAGTTGAGAAGGGTAATGCCAAGAATGCAGCAGTGACTGACTTTGACGGTAACTTCACGCTGAAGTTGCAGAAGTCGAAGACGGTGGTCATCAGCTACATCGGCATGGTAACCCAGGAAGTGACAGCCAGCGAAAACATGAAGGTCACGCTGCAAGACGACAACGCCTCTCTGGAAGAAGTCGTAGTCGTCGGTTACACCAGCAAGGCTCGTAAAGACCTGACCGGTTCTGTCGGTTCTGTCAGCGGTGCCAAACTGGCTGTAGTACCAGTATCGTCAGCTGCTGAGGCTCTGACTGGTAAGATTGCCGGTGTGCAGGTAACGACTACCGACGGTCAGCCTGGTGCCGACATCAACATCCGCGTTCGTGGTGCAACGTCTGTAACCCAGTCGAACGAGCCTTTGTACATCGTCGACGGTTTCCAGGTAGCCAACATCAACGATATTCCTCCCACGGATATCGCCAGCATCGACGTTCTGAAGGATGCCTCTCTGACCGCTATCTACGGTGCAAAGGGTGGTAACGGTGTAGTTGTGGTAACCACCAAGTCTGCCAAGGAAGGTAAGGTACAGGTTTCATTCAACGGCCGTCTGAGCGTATCTTCGCTGTCTCGTTCTATGGACCTGATGGGAACTGGCCAGTTTGTTGACTTCCACTACGACCGTGCTGCTGCCGGTGGTACACGTTCTAACTGGTCTCGTCCTTTCCGTGGTAACTTCGGTAACCCTTGGGACAACAACCTGTATTACTATCAGGACAACAACGACTGGCAGGATGAGGTGCTGGGCAACAAGCCTATGAGCTACTCAGCCAACGTCACAGTCGGTGGTGGTAACGAGAACACCCGCTTCAACCTCTCTCTGACTCAGAGTGAGGACGTAGGTATCATCCTCGGTTCGGGCGTTCGTCGTACCAATGTCAACCTCAAACTGAACACCAAGATTACCAAGAACTTAGAGTTCACCTACAACCCCAAGCTGACTTATCGTCGTGACCAGGGTGCCGGTGGTGCCAATATCGGTTCTGGTGGTCTGGTTGACCGTGTGCTCCGCTACCAGCCTACAGCAGGTCTCCGCTCATGGGGTTCTTACTCGACAATGGATTCCAAGGCTGATGCTGAGCTGTTCGCAATGACGAACCCTGTTGCTGACATCAACACCAACACACAGAAGAAGTACAACTACACCTTCTCCAACCAGTTTGCATTGAAGTGGACTCCTATTAAGGGCCTTGTACTCCGTTCTGAGGGTAACTACAACATCTCATTCCGTGAGACCCAGCGTTTCTATGGTTGGCAGACCTCTACAGCGAAGAGTGCTGTTCACCAGAACAAGCCCGTAGCTGTACAGACCAACCAGAGAGTTGAATCATACACATGGACCAATACCGCCAGCTATGATACGACTCTAAAGGATGTACACAACCTCTCGTTCCTGCTCGGTCAGGAAATTTACCACACCCAGTCTAAGGCTGACCAGCAGACAGCTCATCTCTTCGATCAGGATATCACCTCTCAGAAGGCCATCGATAATATGGCACTCGGACAGCCCTATGCTGATGGTACCTACACGATGAAGTCTACGCCTAACCGCACCGCTTCGTTCTTCGGTCAGGCTTCATACAACTTCGACCACAAGTACCTGTTCTCAGCTACACTCCGTGCCGACGGTTCTACCAAGTTTGCTCCTGGCAACCAGTGGGGTTGGTTCCCCTCAGTTTCTGGTGCATGGGTTGTTAACCGCGAGAAGTTCCTGAAGGATGTGAAGTGGCTTGACCAGTTGAAGATTCGTGCTTCGTTCGGTCTCGCAGGTAACAACAACATCAGCGACGACCTCTGGCGTTTCCTCTACACCACCAACAACTCTGGTGGTCCTGGCTTCTCAGAGGCTACAACTAACGGTGAGTTGTACTATGGCGCTCCAAGCTCATATCCTAACAAGGACATCAAGTGGGAGACCACCATCACCCGCAACTTGGCTGCAGACATCTCACTCTGGGGTGGACGTCTGACCATTACTCCTGAAATCTACTGGAACACTACGAAGGACCTGCTCTACTCGTCCATCATCCCCAGCGTATCAGGTTACACCCGTCAGATGCAGAACATCGGTAAGGTACAAAACAACGGTTGGGAGTTGACTGTCAACGGTGACATTCTCCGTGGCAAGGATTATGTACTGAGCGCCAACTTTACCCTGGGTCACAACAAGATGACCATCAAGGAGTTGAGCTCTACTGACAATATCATCTACAATTCAGCAGGTGCATGGAAGTCTTCCGACGCAAACGACTACATTCTCGAGGTAGGCAACGAGCTCGGTCTGATGTACGGTTACGTTTACGACGGTCTCTACACATGGGATGAGTTCACTTATCCTGAGACCAGCAGCTATCAGGCTACTCCACGTGGTAAGGGTATTGTTAACGGCATTCTCGTCGGCGGTACTGTAACCGACGGTTACGAGGGTAACAACGGTAATGGCGTCATCGCTTCCAACAACGTAGGTTACTCTACGCTGACTGGTAAGATTAAGCTGAAGGACTTGAACGGCGACGGTCAGATTGACCAGAACGATAAGACCGTCATCGGTCGTACCACTCCTAAGTGGCAGGGCGGTTTCGGTATCAGCGGCCAGTGGAAGGACTTCGACTTCACAGCCAACTTTACCTATATGCTCGACTTCGACGTATACAATGCTACTGCTTATGCACTGTCCAGCAACTCTGGCAACCAGAATACTTTCTGGAACGTTTACTCGAAGTTTGCTGACAATCGTTGGCGCTACACAGCTCCTAACGGCTATGTTTACAACGATGTTGACCTGTCTGCTGAGTGTCTCTATAGAAACACCTATATTGACTATGCTCCTACTACTTACTATCGTGCACTGAATGCCAATACCACTCACTGGAATCCTGCCGACCTGACTACTCAGGTCATGATGGATGCCTTTGTTGAGGACGGCTCATTCATCCGCTGCTCTGATATCACCATCGGTTATACGCTGCCGAAGAGCATTACTCAGAAGATCTATTTAAATAAGGTTCGCGCGTATGTTTCTGCCTCTAACCTCTTCATCCTGACCAAGTATTCTGGTTACGATCCTGAAGTGGATGTGCAGTCTGGTCTGACTCCTTCTATGGACTACAACCGCTACCCGCGTGCACGCACCTTCTCTTTCGGTCTTAACGTAACTTTCTAAAAGACAAACTAAAGAAACTGAAAACAATATGAAAATCAACAAGATATTTATCGGCGGACTGGCTATGCTGTCTATGACAGCCTGCAACGACTATCTGGACGTGAAGCCGGCAACGAATGTAGCCGACGTAGAGTCAGTCTTCAATGCCGAATCCGAAATCAGCAAAGCCCTGAATGGCGTATATGCCAAGATTCAGACGGATGCCACCTTCGGTAGCAATCTGTATACGACCTTCCAGCTGAACAGCGATGTTGACTTCTATGCAAACGCCAATGAGACCGCCCAGGGCAACCAGCCCCGCCGTTTCGATGTGCGTGCAGATGCCAACAATGTTGAGTCACTCTGGAATAACCTGTATTCAGGTGTAGAAACAGCCAACGAGTTTATTTACAACCTGAAGAACAGTCCCCTTTACAAAGAGGAGACAACCATTGAGTCCATAGAGACTGAGGTCGGTCTTGTAAACAAGACCGTTCCCTTGGTAACCAATCTGACACAGATGATGGGCGAGGCCAAGGTGATGCGTGCCATGTTCTATCATGAGCTGCTGAGCTACTGGGGCGATATTCCTTTCACCCTTCACGCTACCTTTGAAACCAACAACCTGCTTCCTCCTATGACCAAGCGCCAGGAGGTGAGCGATTCTCTCATTGCTGACTTGCAGCATGCCGCAGAGTACATGAAGAGCGATAAGGATGCTACACTTGGAGCTCCTGAGCGCATCTCACAGGAGGCAGCCTATGCCATGATTGCCCGTCTGGCCCTGCAGGCTGGTGGCTATTCGCTGAACCATGCCGAGGGCGATGCTACCAACTACGCGATGACACGTCCGAGCAATTATAAGGACTATTATCAGATTGCCCGCACCTACACCAAGAGGATCATCGACGCTGGTGGTCACTCGCTGAATCTGAGCTATCCTCAGGTATTCATCGACGAGTGTAACTACGTTATCAATACTGGCGACGACCCCATCTTCGAGATTCCATTTGCTCAGGGTTCTACCAGCAGCTGGGGCTATGCACAAGGTCCTGCCAGCAGCGTAGACGCCAATGTTGAAACCAACTATGCGAACTCTGCTTGGGGTGCTACCAGTGGTAACGCACAGGTTTCCTACTTCTACCGCCACCAGTTCGACGAGGACGACATGCGTCGCGACTACGTCTGCGGTATGTGGGGCTATGGTGCACAGGGACAGCCTAACATTCGCATCCTGGGCTCATCAGTCTACTCTATTTACAACAACAAATGGTCAAAACTGTGGAGCAGCATCCAGCTTGGCAAGAGCACAACCTCTGCCACTGGTATCAACTTTGCCTACATCCGCTATGCAGACGTTCTGCTGATGTTTGCTGAGGCTGAGAACGAGCTGAATGGTCCGACAAGCGAAGCTCAGAATGCCCTGAAGCAGGTTCGCCGCCGTGCCTACTACGGAAGCAACGATCCTGGCAAGGTAGACGTCTTCATGGCTCAAGCAGCATCCTCTAAGGAGAACTTCCTGAAGGCTGTGCTCGACGAGCGCAAGTTTGAGTTCGCTGGCGAGAACATGCGTTGGAAGGACCTGGTCCGCAACAACCTGTATAGCGAGAAACTGTTCTACACCTTCATGACCTATCTCGCAGTAGCCGAGGATATGGGTGGTAGCACCAGCTATATGGACATGGTTGAGAATTATGAAGGCATTAAGTACAGCGAGCTGTACACTTCAAGCTACTTCTACACCTACGTAGAGAATTACAACAAAGGTGGCATCAACAATGTATGCAACGCTTACTTCCCCAACAACAGTCTGCCCATGCTCTTCGTCGTCAATCCTTATGGTCCCGGAAGTCAGCCTGCACAGGCTCCTCAGGCATATTTCGACGAAAACGGTCTGAACTTGAAAGCCATCTCACTGCAGAGCATCACAGGTCTGGCATCGTCCAGCTCAAGCATTGCCTGGAACAACTCAGGTAACAGCAACAGCCCAGACTGGTCGAACGACGGTACCCCCAGAGGTCAGATTTACTATTCTCTCTTCGGCTATATTCGCGGTGATGAGCAGACTGGTGGACTTCGCGTAGTCAGCAATGGCGCTGCAATTCCCCTCAATGTCAACATCGACAATCCTCAGAGCACGGTCAACAGCCTGCCTGCAGTACGCTACTTGCTGCCAATTCCTGAAGAGGCTATTGCTCGTTCAAGCGGTGCCTACAAGAACTACTATGGTTATTAATGAGTAATATTTCTATCAAAACTAGAAAAGAACATATCAATATGAAAAAGATATTTTTATTGACATTGGCAATGCTGTCCACCCTGTCGTTCTACTCATGTAAGGACAACGACACCCAAGGAAGCACAGACGAGGAGAATCGCCTGTTCCGCCCAATGTTCCGTACCAATGACAACACAGGTAAGGGTACCGACCCCTACTTCTGTGCCATTGAGGATTACAACGACATCCACATGTACTGGTATCTGGTGAACGATGCCGTAGCCTACGAAGTGAAGTGGGCTGCCTTCTCCTGGATTTCCAGTGGCGAACAGGGATGGTTAGAGTGCGACACACATGTTGACGGCAAGAAGCTCGATGGCGATGTGGTTATCGCAGACCCTGCCAAGTTCGACTTGCTGTTGAAGAACCGCCCCTATAGCACCAAGTATGGCTTTGCCATCCGTGCCCTGCACTCTTTTGACCCCACAGGTCTGTCGCTCTATGATGGCGAGTCTGGCATCTACGATGTGCTGGATAAAGAAGCTGCATGGAAGAACGACCCCATGAACTCTAAGTGGAACGGCTACGGTACCCTGCGTCAGTGGGCTGACTACTACGCCATGGAAACTCAGGGTCGCGATTGGGTTCCTGCCGTTATTCAGGTATCAAACATAACCAAGACCACGATGCACGTGACACTGAACCGCAGTATTGCCAAGTATAAAGATGATGACAAGTCAAAGATGCGTGCACGTTGGAACTTCCTCGATGCTGACTCTACAGTCGTAAAGGTGGACTACCTGACGGTTACTCCGTCTTCAGCAAACCCCGACGCCGTAGTTCCCGCCAAGTGGCAGAAGTTCGTCATTCAGGAGAGCGAATGGAATGACAATATCTGCGAGATTGATCTGGATGGTCTGCAGGAGAATGCTATCTACACCATCGACGTATGAGATGAGAGCATTGCTCTGAGCATCGACGCTTGCTACAACTCTATGCTGAAGCGTACCAAGGGCGATCCTGCACCTCCCATTGTGATTGAACATGTGGCAACACCCGTTGATACTATTGGTGACAATCCTTACGACATCTCTGCATACAACTCCATGAAGCTGGACAACATCCTGAACAGCTACATTGCCGGCAACGAGGCTGAGAACCAGGTATTCTATCTGGAAGGTGGCAAGACCTACCACGTATCGAGCAACATCTCTATCTACAAGGGCTTCACGCTCCGTACCAATCCTGAGGATGTGGCACAGGGCAAGCGCGCTAAGTTCTACCTGAGCGGTATGACCAAGACGGGTGCTGCAGTCAACACCTGTAACTTCATGATTGGTCGTCAGCCTGTATCGGGTGAAAACTCGGCTATCCCCATCGACGTTGACTCTGTACGCTTCATAGACCTCGATGTCGACGTGCCCATGGCTGGTAACTATGGTACATCGCAGGACGGTACTGCTAATGCGAGCGGTAACTACTTCATGAACATGTACTCTAACGGTATGGGTATCAACGTAACCCTGCTGGAGTGGAACAACTGTACGTTCCAGGGCATCGTCCGCGGATTCTTCCGTATCCAGGGTTCTAACGACTTCAACATCGCACACATCAAGATGATTGACTGCGTACACTACAACTGTGGTTACTTCGCTAACAACGGTAGTGGTTACTGGTACATCTACGCCGACCACAACGGTAAGCCTAAGTCAAACATTCTGAACGACTTGGAGATTAGCGGATGCGTCTTCTACGACAGTCCGAAGAGCGGTCTGGTGACCGACCAGAACCGTAACCTGACATGGGACGAGAGCGTACGTTGGAACATCAATGTTCACCACAACACCTTCGTCAACTTCAACACCCGTGCAAATCAGGCTATCCTCAACACCCGCTACAATCCTGGTGGTTCTTACCTGGCCTTCCACGATAATGTCATCATCAATACGAAGGACGAGGCTGACGTGAACCGTAACATGGGTTCCGGTGGTTGGGATACCCGTAACATCCAGGGTGGCGACGGCTCAGGCCGAGTAACGTTCGACATCTATAATAACTGGACTACCAACGATCCGTACTTCAAGAACGGTCAGCCTCTTGGTAACGCATTCAACGGCTCTTCTAACTGCCCAGGTAAGTGGGTTAAGAGTGGTGAGGCCGACTATCCCGCAGGTACCGACGAGCTGGCATGGCATCTGGATGAGACGCTGAAGGCTACTGACCTGATGGTCAGCCCGAACCCACAGCACTTCGTTGGCGAGAAGCCTAGTGGTCTTGACCACCATACCGACACGGGCATCGATGGTCTGTACTATCAGCAGACACCTCAGGTACTCAGCTCACCAATCTTCCTGAGCGGTGCTGGTGCTCCAATGCTGCGCTATGGTAAGTAATACGTGTTATTTATAAATAAGAAATAAGAAACAAGAATTATGAAAGCATTTAAATATGTAAGTGTTCTGTTGGTTATGTTAGCCATGTCTGCTACATTCTTCAGCTGCAACAGGGACCACGACATCACGGGTAATCCTGTGGTTGATTCCAACGTAGAGACGAACGGCAAGCAGATGTACTGGATTGACTTCAACCTGAGCAACACTGGCAGTCTGAACGAGGCTGCACAGGCAAGATTCATCGAGCTGCGCGACACCACTATCTATGGTGACAAGGGTATCAAGATTATCGAGCACGGAATGTACGTTACAGAAGAGTATGCAAGAACGAACTTCAGCGCTGTAGCTGCTGTTCCCGCATCAGAGAGCGACATCGTGCAGAAGATTATGATTCCTACTGCTAAGATCCAGAAGGTACGCGACTTCGACGTAACCATGACTCTCTCTAAGGACAGTATGAGAACCGTAATGAATACATACACCTGGAGAGCTTCTGAAGTCATCTCAGCTGATGATTTGAACTAAGAAACATCCTCTATCAATAAAAGGCAGGCATCGCAAGGTGCCTGCCTTTGCAGTCCTGAAGAAACTATGAAACAGTACCTGATGTTAATATTCGCCTGTTTGTTGGCAATCCCAGCCATCGCTGACAAAGGCAAAGAAGAGAAAGGAGACTCTCTCTATGACCGCCTTGTGGAATATTCAATTACAGGTAAGACTGAACAACTGCTTAAGGAGAAAGACGCTGCTCTGGAGCTGTTCAAGGCAAACGGACAATGGCCGCACTACTACTTTGTCTCGACGCTTTGTTCGACGGCAAAGGTGCTTACCGAAGGACAGACCATGGCAGGACTGAAGGAGAGCAGGCAGCTATATGAATATGCCCGCGACAACAATCACGATTTCGGGCGAGGTATCGTGCTAGCCCAGATAGCCTGGCTCTATGGTTTTATCGGCGACCATGAAGAAGCTGTGCGGCAGATGGAGGAGGCCTTCAGGATTCTGCGCCGCTATCCGCTGGAGCGTGAGGGACTGGCCTCCGCCTACTATTATGCCTACGTGCTCGAACTGACAGGGCGCTACGATGAGGAAGAACGGCTGCTCACTTTCATCAAGGGCCTCATGCGACGATATAAATGGAGCGATGGGGAGAGTTTTATTTATAAGACCTACCGTGACGACCTGCTCAATGCCGAGACGCTGCTCAAGGTGCGCCAGGGGCAGTTGACGAAGGCAGGACAGTTGGTAGACCAGCTTCTAGCCAAGATAGCCAATGACGACGAGCGGAACGAATACGAGGCGCTGAGAGCCATCGCAGAGTATTACAAGGCACGGGGAGATTATGCCCTCGCCCTCGCCACTACCGACAAGATGGAGCCACTGGCTCGCAACTCTGGTCGCCAGTGGGGATGCGGACTGTTGCGCACTGAGATACTCAGACAGCTGAACCGTTCCGATGAGGCATACGACCAGCTGCGCCCCATGATTGACTTGCGGAGCAGCGACCGCCTGGGACAACTGCGCCAGCAGCTGACGGAAATGGAGACGATGACAGAGCTCGATGAGCTGCGCATCAACCGTCACAGAATGCAGTTCTGGTATGCCGTAGGCATCTCGCTGGTCATCATCATCGCGCTATGTGTCTATATGGTACTCCGCTTCCGCTCTGCCCGTCGCCTGAAAAAAGCCAACCGTCAGCTGCAGGAGGCCTACGACCAACTTGAAGAGACCACTACTGCCAAGGAGCGCATCGAGAGCGAACTCCGCATTGCACGGGATATACAGATGTCGATGGTCCCCAACGATTTCCCCACGTGTGAACGACTCGACATCTTTGCCCGAATGACACCAGCCAAGGAAGTCGGTGGCGACCTCTATGACGCCCAACTCATCGATGGTTGCCGACTCTACTTCTGCGTAGGCGACGTCAGCGGAAAGGGTGTTCCTGCCTCACTCTTCATGGCACAGACCATCCGCCTTTTCCGTGCGATGGCCAAGCAGGGTATGCCGCCTGTCGACATTGCCAGCTATCTGAATATGGAGCTTTGTGAAGGTAACGACAATGCGATGTTCGTCACCATGTTCATCGGTCTGATAGAACTCGAAACGGGCAAGATGGATTTCTGTAACTGCGGCCATAATCCTCCCGTCATCTGCTGCGGCTCGCCACAGGCTCACTTCATCGACATGCAACCCAATACGCCCATTGGCATTTTCCCCGAAATGGCTTTCCAGGGTGAGACCATCGACGACATCCGCAATAAGCCCTTCTTCATCTATACCGATGGACTGAATGAGGCCGAGAACCAGAATGAGCAACAGTTAGGCGACGACTGCCTGATTGGCCATCTGCGCCAGGTGCCCTTCACAACTGCACGAGAGCTTATTGACAGCCTGACCTCGCTGGTCGAGCAACACCGCAATGGCGCCGAACCCAACGATGACCTTACGATGCTTTGCCTTCACTTAAGCTCATAGATGCCACTACAGTATAAAAATCGGTTTCGGCCGGCCGCTCCAGCATAATAGGGCGGGCGCTCCAATATGTAAGGGCGCCCGCCCTAATTGATGCGGGCGGGCGCCCTCATCTAGTCATCCCGTACCTTTCTCCCTGTTACATGCCGCATCTCTTCCTCTTTGCCCGTACCTTTCCCCCTTCAATTCGTAAACCTTTTCGTGGGTTCGAAAGCAAAAACTGAGCGAAAAATTTGGTCATCTTGGGAAAAAGCCGTAACTTTGCACCAAATAGAATCTTTATTAACTTACATTTTAAACTAAAAGACAAACGCTTATGAAGAAAATTTTTACCCTTATTGCAATGGCCGCTATGGCTATGAGTGTAAATGCACAGAACACTATCTTCTCTTGGGAAGGTGGTGAAGAAGCTGCAACTGTTACTGGTGGTACTGTTACCGCAACCGACGGATCTGGTGATACAACTGCCGAAGATGTCAACATGTCGAATTCCACTTTCAAGTGCATTCGCCTAAGAGGTGCAAAAGACTTCTCAACCTTTACGGTAAGCCTCAATCTTAACACTGAATTGACAGCAGGTGACAAGATTGCCATCACCGCTTACAGAAACAAGGATGCTGAAGGTAAAAAGTCAGGTGCAAAGCTGATGTTTGACAAGGGTAGCACAGAAATTGCTACAGACACAGATGGCGGATTGGAGTTTGTTAATATCAATGAAGCCGTAGCAGGTACTGCAGAATATGGCACAACCCCCAATACTGTTACCCTTGAAGTTCCTGCAGATGCTACTGGCGCTAAGGTTATTACCATGTGTCGTGCTCAGACTTCAACAAACCTCTTCATCACAAAGATTGTCATCACCAGTAGCACTACTGGCATCTCTACCGTTAAGGCTGCTGAGCAGAATGGTGTTGCTTACAATCTGGCTGGTCAAAAGGTTGACAACAACTACAAGGGTGTAGTGATTCAGAATGGCGCAAAGCGCATTCAGAAGTAATTCACACCTTATTAATATAACAATAAGAGTGGAGCCTCAAGGGCTGCGCTCTTATTTTTTTTGGTTTTTTTTTGGAGGTTTCAAAGGAAATGCTTATCTTTGCACCCGATTACTACGAGACAACCATACAATTGACTGATGAAAAAACTATTGATATATAGCCTCATCTTCGTTTCCACCCTGCTTGCGACATCAGCATGCGGGGGTGAAGATGACGAACAGATACTGCCCGATCGTGCCACCATGACCACGTTTCGCATTAGTGAGATTACGGGCATGAGCTACCCCGAGGACTCTCTCGAGATGCATGCTATGGGCAACAGCATCCATCTGCATTGGTTCGGTGTGGGTGACTGCGCTGGCTATGAAATCATGTATGCACTTCAAGAAGCTGTGGCAAAAGACGAATTGGCATGGACCAACCCAAATAACATTGCCGGACACTTCATCGTCAGCGCTGAGAAGTCTGACACGATACTCAACGACCTGCAATATGCGACGACCTATTCTTTTGCCATCCGCGTACTTTCCAATAGAGGGGAACAGTATCATTCCGAGTGGTTTGGGGTAGGTACTGACCGTCAATGGGCGAACATCTGCCAAAGGAAGACAGAGGAACAACCCGACTCCCTATATGAACATTAGACCAAGACTGCTGCTATTCTTCTGCTGGATAGTAATCACGGCTGGGGCTGCCGAGAAGCCCATCGACCGCAAGGCATTAGTAACACGAAACAACCCTGTAGTAACAACTGTAGACACCCTGGCCTCGCTGAGCGTGGGCAACGGTGGCTTTGCTTTTACTACGGACATCACCGGTCTGCAAACCTTCCCTGAATACTATCGCAACGGTGTTCCCCTGGGAACGCAGAGCGAATGGGGCTGGCACAGCTTCGACAATCCTGAGCAGTACCGCATAGAGGAGTCGTACCAGCTGTATGACTTCGGACATGGCCATCGGGAGCTGTACGCCACCCAGCCTAAGACCGGACGTGCCAAGGATGCCGCCAACTGGTACCGGTCTAATCCGCATCGCCTGCATCTGGGCTGCATCGGCCTAGAGGTGGAAGGACTGCAACCCTGCGACATCAAGAAGGCACATCAGACGTTGGACATGTGGACAGGAATGATTGGTTCACAGTTTATGGTGAATGGTTCATGGTTCAGTGTTCAGACGGTCTGCCATCCTGAACGCGATATGGTGAGCGGACAAGTTACCATCAGGTCGAAGAACGTCCAGCCCAGCATCAACCTGCGCTTCCCCTACCCTACTGGTGCCCACGCCGACGACGCCTGCAACTGGCTGGCAAACGACAAACACCAGACAGAGCTGGTCAGCCGGACTGCCAACAGTGCCATCTTGAAACGCACCATCGACCAGACGGTGTATTACATAGCGCTGAGCTGGGAGGGCAAGGCACAGCTGAGGGAGAAAAGTAAGAACTACTGGGTGCTGACGGCTGACGGCAACCAGCTGACCTATAGCTGCGAATTCGTACAAAGTGAGGAATTGAAAGGCAGGCATGAAGCATTTACTGCCGTCGCAGAAAATTCAGCGAACTACTGGCGCGACTTCTGGACCAAGGGTGCTGCTGTCGACTTCTCGCAATGTAAGGACAAGCGCGCCAAGGAGCTGGAGCGCCGTGTGGTGCTGAGCCAGTATCTGCTGGCCATCCAGTGTGCAGCCAGCACACCCCCTCAGGAAACAGGACTGACCTATAACTCCTGGTTTGGCAAGTTCCACATGGAGATGATCTGGTGGCATCAGGCCTGGCTACCACTCTGGGGACACGGAAACCTGCTGGACCGCACCCTGCGCTGGTACGGAACGGTAGAGCCTATAGCCCGCGAGATTGCCATGCGCCAAGGATTCAAGGGCATCCGCTGGATGAAGATGACAGACCGCTCAGGCGAAGAAGCCCCCTCGAAGGTGGGCAGCTTCCTCATCTGGCAACAGCCACACCTTATTTATTTAGCAGAACTGATATATCGCTCATCGCAAGATAAAGCCATACTCGAACGCTACGGTCGGCTGATAGACGAGACTGCCACATTCATGGCCGACTTCGCCACCTACCAAAAGGAGAGCGACCGTTTTATCTTACAGGGCATGATTCCTGCCCAGGAGACACTCAAGGCCTCAGAGACCTACAACTCACCCTTCGAACTGTCTTACTGGCACTGGGCTTTACAGGTAGCCCAACGATGGCGCGAGCGTCGAGGACTGGAACGCATACCACTATGGGACGACATCATTGAAAAACTGGCCCCACTGGCCAAAGACAATGAGAACAGATACTTGGCTGCTGAGTCAGCCCCTGACACCTACAAGACCTTGGCACTCATCAGCGACCACCCTGCCGTGTTGGGTGCTGTAGGAATCTTTCCCATGAGCCGACTCGTTGACCCACAGGTGATGAAACATACCCAGGAGTGGATCTGGGATAACTGGAACTGGGACCACACCTGGGGATGGGACTATCCGATGGTAGCCATGAATGCTGCCCGACTGGGAGTTCCAGAAAATGCCGTCAGCGCTCTGCTCATGGACAAGCGCACCAATACCTATCTGCCCAATGGCCACAACTATCAGGACCAGCGTCTGCGCTGCTATCTGCCAGGCAATGGTGGTCTGCTGACAGCTATCGCCATGATGTGTGCAGGCTGGGACGGATGCCAAGAGAAGAATCCCGGTTTCCCCAAGGATGGCAAGTGGAACGTGCGTTGGGAGGGTCTTCAGCCCCTGCCTGGCGAGTACGGCAAACTGCTGGCATTCCCTACAGCAGAAGGGTTTGGGCGCTATACGACAGGAGGCCGAGGCGGTAAGGTCTATCACGTCACCACCCTTGACGACAGCATGCAGCCAGGCACTCTGCGCTGGGCTAACGAACAGCAGGGCGCTAAGACCATCGTCTTCGACGTATCTGGCACCATCTTCCTTAAGTCACCCCTGCGCTTTTCACCAAATACGACTGTTGCAGGCCAGACAGCTCCCGGCGATGGCATCTGTCTGGCAGACTATCCCGTCATGGTCACCTCGAACAATATCATCCGTTATCTTCGTTTCCGCCTGGGTAATCGAGAGGTAGCCAATCACGAGGGCGACGGTCTGGGTGGCAGTCGTGCCCACAACATCATCATCGACCACTGCTCCATCAGCTGGTCTATTGATGAATGCCTGTCCGTCTATGGCAACCGAGACTTCACCGTCCAATGGTGCATCGTCAGCCAAAGCCTCAACAATGCGGGGCACAAGAAAGGAGTCCATGGCTATGGCGGCAACTGGGGCGGCAGCGGAGCATCCTATCACCACAACCTGATAGCCCATCACACCTCACGTACCCCCAGACTCGGCCCCAGCCCCTTTACCCAGACTGATGAGCGCATGGACCTGCGCAACAATGTCATTTACAATTGGACTGCCAATGGATGTTACGGGGGTGAGGCTATGACGGTGAACATCGTCAACAACTACTACAAGCCAGGGCCGGGTACCCCGACGGACGAACGAGGACGACGCATCGCAGCCCCCAACATCCGCACCTCGCAATACACCCACCACGACAGTCCGCGTCCGAACGTTTGGGATAAGATGTGGCACGTCTGGGGAAAATACTATGTTGACGGCAATGTCAACAGCAGATATCCAGAGGTGACGAAGGACAACTGGGCCAATGGTGTCTACAACCAGATTAATGCTGATGCCAACGACGGCACCTATACTGCCACTACCCGTGACACTATCCGCCTACACCACCCTATGCCCTTTGCTCCTGTTACCACCCATACGGCAGAGCAGGCTTATGAGTTAGTGCTGGCCCATGCTGGCGCCAGCCTGCATCGTGATGCGCTGGACGACATTATTATCCGTGATGTCCGTGAAGGTAAGGCAACCTTTACTGGCGAAGGCTGTGACCCAGGCATCATCAACACCCAAAACGATGTCAAATTGGACAACGGTCCCTGGCCAGAACTGAAAAGCCTGCCAGCCCCCAAAGACTCTGATGGCGACGGCATGCCTGACGAATGGGAGCGCCAGCACGGTCTGAACCACAATGACTCCTCCGACGGCAATGCCACCCAAGCTGATGGCTACACCAACCTGGAGCACTATCTGAACGAAATAACAAAATAAACTAATATATAACTTATGACTATGAAGAAAATTCTAATGGCCTTATTGAGTGCCATAACCATTTCACCCGCAATGGCAAGTAATAACGTAGCCCCATGGGGCTGGGCTACATGTTCTGATGAGGTTGGTACGACGTACACACTAAATGGAGGAAACTTCTCTGATGCCTCAACCATTACACTAACAGCCCGTGGTGGAGGACAGACTGACGACGCACAGATTAAGCAAGCTATCGCCAAGAACGACATCATCATCTTCGACGGGGCAAACGGGGACTTCACCATTGGAGAGACCATGAAACTATCGTCAACAAAAAACAAGACTATCATAGGTATCAACAACGCCCGTCTATGTACAAAATTCTTCTTGACGGATGAAGACAATGCGTATTTAGCCCAGCAAAACTTGGACGGCCTGAGCAGTACTGACCAGTATACGGGCACCTTGCCAGATGGGACCACATTAACCTGTGACAAGCGAGCTTTTTTCACCAAGAAGGCTGTCATGGAACTGCAATATCAGAAGACTGGAAGCTATTCGCTGCCCAACCGGTCGGGCATCTTCCACATTGAGACATCCAGCGAGAACATCATTATCCGTAATCTCTCATTGATAGGGCCTGGAGCCGTTGACATAGATGGTGCAGACCTCATCACCAACCAGGGGAAGCACGTATGGATAGACCATTGCACTTTTGCAGACTCTCAGGACGGAGCACTCGACAGTAAGGTGTGTGACTGGGCTACCTACACCTACAACCATTTCTACTACACCAAGCGCAGCTACTCTCATGCCTACACCTGTGGTTGCGGATGGGTCAGTCCTGACGGGGCCATGGTACTCCACCTCACCTTTGCCAACAACATCTGGGGAGCAGGATGCATGCGCCGACTGCCACAAGCCGACAACTGTTTCATCCATCTGGTCAACAACTACCACAACTGTCCAGGCAACAGCGTAGGCATGACCATCAACAAATATAGCAGGGCATTGGTAGAGGGCAACTATGCTGCAGCTGGCGTCAACAAGCCACTTGACGGCAGTGGTACCAACCGCAATGTCACGGCAAAGGACAACAGTTTCTCAGCTACATCTGTTGGCAATGAGGTAATCATGCCCTATCCATACACGAAGATACCTGCAACCGACGTTCCTGCCGTTCTGACTGGCAATGAAGGAGCAGGTGCCACCCTGGGCAACGATGCTACCTATATCCTCTCCACCATTCCTGTCGTTTCCCGTGGTGGGGCAACCTCGACTACACTTTACTACTTTGTCGACGGGCTTGTAGGTACAAATAGCGACGGTTTATCGATTGTCGAATTCCCTGATGGTGCGACTTTACTATTGAACAAGAGTGACAAGGCCTGGTCTAACGGCACATCCATCGTTGCCGATGATGAAAAATACACCTCACTGAAAGTGTCTAACGGTGCTGAGAACATCTTCACCGCCCCTGATGGAAAGTTGGTGAGTAGCATTACCTTCTATTCATACATCAATGTGAAAGAGGAGAATATTGACTTCACCAAATATCCAGAGTATGGCTTCCGCACAAGTTTCTGGAAAAAGGTTGGGAACCTGACATTCACCGCCACGTCAGACGACGTACAGATTCTCAAGTCTCGTGACCCTGAGAATCCTGACATTGCAACATTCAAGATTACTCCCGCAAATATAGTGAGCTTCACCAACACAGGCGAGCAGGTATGTTTCGTGATGAAAGTTACATACACCGAAGGAGCTACTGGAGTTTCGACAGTACGCAACTCGCGACCTGCCGACAATGCATATTACACTCTCCAGGGTGTGCGTGTGGCAAACCCAACTAAGGGCATCTATATCCAGAACGGAAGGAAGGTTGTGATTAAGTGAATATCAAACAAGATTATTATCAAATAACAACATGAAGAAACTACTATTAACTACACTACTAACACTCGGCACATCTGCGCTCATGGCGCAGATGCTGCCCTATCAGAATCCAGCCCTCTCGGCTGAGGAACGGGCTGAAGACCTGCTGGGACGACTGACCATAGAAGAGAAGAGCAAGCTGATGATGGACGTGTCGCCAGCTATTCCCCGTCTGGGCATTCCAGCCTTCCAGTGGTGGAACGAGGCGCTGCATGGCGTAGGCCGCAACGGCTTCACCACCGTATTCCCCATCACCACACAGATGGCTGCCTCATGGGACGACGCCCTGCTCTATCAGGTATTCACCGCTGTCAGCAACGAGGCGCGTGCCAAGAACCAAGAAGCAAAGAAGACCGGCAAGGTGCAACGCTACCAGGGCCTGTCGTTCTGGACACCTAATATCAACATATTCCGTGACCCCCGTTGGGGACGTGGTCAGGAAACCTATGGCGAAGACCCCTACCTGACAGAGCGCATGGGACTGGCTGTCGTCAACGGACTACAGGGACAGACGATGGACGGAAAACCTATGGGTGGCAAGTATGCCAAGCTGCTGGCCTGTGCCAAGCACTTTGCCGTACATAGCGGTCCGGAGTGGAACCGTCACGTCTTCGACATCCAGCAGTTGCCTGAGCGCGACCTGTGGGAGACCTACCTGCCTGCCTTCAAGGCATTGGTACAGAAAGGCAATGTCGCTGAGGTGATGTGTGCCTACCAGCGCATCGATGGTGATCCCTGCTGCGGCAATGCCCGCTACGAGCGACAAATCCTACGTGACGAATGGGGCTTTAAGGGACTTATCACCAGCGATTGTGGTGCCATTCGCGACTTCCTGCCTTCATGGCATAACGTATCGAAGGACAATGAGGCTGCTGCTTCCAAGGCTGTTATCAGTGGTACCGACCTGGAGTGCGGCTCTGTCTATAAGCGTCTGCCAGAGGCCGTCAAACGCGGCGACATCACGGAGCAGCAGATAGACATCAGCCTCTTGCGTCTGTTGAAGGCTCGCTTTGAGCTGGGCGACTTCGACAAGGACGAGCTGGTGGAGTGGACCAAGATTCCCAGCAGCGTCATTGCCTCGCAGGAGCACAAACAGCTGGCCCTGCAGATGGCTCGCGAGGGTATTGTGCTGCTGAAGAATAATGGCTGCCTCCCGTTAAAAGCTAACAGCATAGTCGTCATGGGTCCGAATGCCAACGACAGCATCATGATGTGGGGTAACTACAGCGGCTATGCCACCAAGACCGTCACCGTACTGGAAGGTCTGCGCCAGCTGCTGGGCAACGTGCCTTACATACAAGGCTGTGGGCTGACACGCAACGAAGTCTTCGAGAGTCGCTTCGACAAGATACGTGCACCG
>JAFPEE010000030.1 GCA_017389705.1 Prevotella sp. | reverse complement strand
TTCAGGAAACTAATCAGCAAGTCCTTGTTCAGCTCGGTGCCGAACAGCTTCTTGAAACCGAAATCTGTGTACGGATCTATGTAACGCTCGCGTATTTCTACACCCATAGTACAACTATCATTTTATCATATCGCTTGCAAAGATAGTGATTATTTCCGAAACGGCAAAAGGATTCCACAAAAAAAGATGGAACAATCATAGTACAACACAGGTCTCCAAAAAGTCGTATAAACGGTCGCATGGTCGCATGCGACCATGCGACTTTTTTCTTCTTGGAGAATACCACAATAGTGAGGAAAAATCATGTGCCACATGAAGGATGCTCAGGCGGTACATGACTGGGGATTCCCAGGCTGGGAATCCTGAGTTTGTCGGTACTAAACTGGGAGTTTCCTACCGAGAAACTATGGGTCTGTCGGTGGGAAACTCCCAGTCGTGTGGCGCATGCCGTTAGTCTTGCTTGGCACTGGCCTCAGTAAAGGCCTCCATGATGGCGGTGGGACGACCATCCTTGAAGGCACCCAGGGGATAATGGTGTTCCATTTCCGGGGCCCAATAGAAGACGCCCTGGCAGTGACCACCCGTCTGATGGCGCGCAGCCTGGATGACAGCAGCTATGATTTGCTTGCCCTCCACGGGTTTCTTCACTTCCGCCCCTGTCTCGACTATCATCATGGGCTTTCGGTATTTCAGCCAGAGACGGTTGATATTCTGCGTGGCCTTCTCGATACTCTCCTGCCACGACTTGGTCAGGCCAGCCTCAATGTCCCAATAGGGATAGACACTCAGACCTATCATATCATAGTGCACCTTGTACTTCTTCAGTCCATCAAAGATGAAATCGTAGCGCTTGGGGTCACAGCCACCGTCCAGATGGATGATGACCTGAGCCTGCGGATAGACCTGCTTCACGACCTTGTAGCCTGCTTCCGTCAGACCGGCATACTGACGCATGTTCTCCTCAGCCCGGCCCATGGGCCACAGGAAACCATGCGTGGTCTCGTTGCCCACCTGCACCCAGCGCGCGTCTACCCCAGCCTGCTTGATAGCTGAAAGCACATTGCGGGTATGAGCGAAGAGGGCTTGCTTCATTTCTTCATAATTCATTGATTTCCATTGGGCTGGAATGTTCTGCTGACCAGGGTCTGCCCACCAGTCGCTATAGTGGAAGTCTATCATCACAGCCATGCCCCAGTCCTTGGCACGAAGGGCCATTCTGACGACATCTTCCTGATTGCAGAATCCGCCATGCTCCACAGGATTGACCCATACACGCAGTCGGACGGCATTGAGCCCCAACTCATGCATCAGAGCCGTATTCTCGCGAGGCTCGCCCTGGCTGTTGCATAATTGCTTGCCACGGACCTCCAGTTCGGTGGTGCCACTGATATCTGCTCCCAGCCAGAAGGTAGTGCCTTTGGCAGGTGCACCTTGTGCCATCATCGTCAGGCTGGCACAAGCGGCAATGAAAATAGTGAAGATACGTTTCATACTGCTTTATTTCTGAGTGGTTACAGTTAAGACGGCAGGCTTCAGCTTGCCACGCTTATCCTTGACGGTCAGGGTCATGGAGCCTGCCTTTTGCGTAGAACGGAGGATGACCACCAGCTGGCCGTTGAAGAGCTGCATCTCAGGCCGCTTGAATGACTGCAACGAGGTGGCATCGCCATTGCACACAGCTTCGAAACGACCTTCACCCGTCACGCTGAAAGTCAGGTTGTCTTGGCTATGAGGTGCCAGGATGCCCTTCTTGTCGACAGCCGAGACGGTGACGAATACCAAGTCCTCACCATCGGCCTTGCAGTCTTGAGCCTCAGCTTGAGCCTGCAAGCGAACAGCCTTGCCTGCCGTACGCTGCACATCTTCACCTATCTTATTTCCCTTGTCATCATAAGCCACCACACGAATCTCGCCCGGCTCATACTTGACGTTGTTCCAGCGCAGACGATAGCGGTCTAATCGCTCTTTCGGGTTCTTGCGGATGCGCCCCTGGCTCTTGCCATTGACAAAGAGTTCACCCTCTACCCCATCCGTATAGCAATAGACGGGTGTTACCTGCCCTTTACGATCTGGCCACGTCCAGTGAGGCAGCAGGTGGACGGTGTGCTGTTGTGTATTCCACTTGGAACGATAGAGCCAGTAGCGGTCTTTGGGCAGGCCTGCCAAATCGCAGATGCCAAAGTAGCTGGAGCGCGAAGGCCAGTATTCATCATAGGGAGTAGGCTCGCCCAAGTAGTCGTAACCCGTCCATACGAACTCACCGATAACCCAGGGATAGTCATCCTGACAACGCCAATCATCATCAGGCAGATTAGACCATGAGCACCACTCCACGTCGTAGCTACTACACTGTCCGTCAGCACGTTGCAAGGCCGTCGGATCGTAGTTGGGCGAATAGGAGGCAAACTGTGAGTTGTCGGTGGGCACAACAGGGAATTTATAGACACCACGTGACGATACGGTAGAAGCAGTCTCAGAACCAAGCAGGAATCCCTGGGGCAGTTGCTTGATATTATTCTCGTACTTATGAACACGATAGTTGAAGCCTGGCACCTCCATGGCCTGGGCAAAGCCACTCTTCAAGGCATCTTCCGCACGATCCATACCCTGGGTGACAGGACGCGTAGGATCAAGCGCATGACACAGGCCTTGCAACTGGATACTGATTTGGCGTCCCTCTTCGCTCCACTGCTCAGGAATCTCATTGCCTATCGACCACATCACAATAGAAGGATGACTGCGATGGTTAAGCACCAGATTGGTGATGTCCTTCATGGCCCATTCCTTGAAAAAGCGGGCATAGCCATTCTTGCACTTGGGATAAATCCACATATCAAACGACTCTGCCATGACCATCATACCCAGAGAGTCGCAAATCTCCATCTGCCAGGTGGAAGGCATATTGTGGGAAGTACGGATGGCATCGCAGCCCATCGCCTTCATCATGCGAATCTGACGAATCAGAGCAGACTTGTTGACAGCAGCACCTAACGGGCCCAAGTCATGATGCAGACAGACGCCCTTGATCTTGCGCGACTGACCATTCAGCTGAAAGCCACCATCACGACTGACGCGAACAGTACGCAGACCTGTAGTAACGGTCTTAGCGTCCACCACTTCATGCTTTCCCTTGAGGACTTCAGTCTTCAGGTGATACAGATAAGGCGTCTCGGGAGACCACAGCTGGGGGTTATCGACCGTAAATGTAGCATAAACCTTCCCGTCAGCCTCAATGCGCTTGTTGCCACTCGGGATCGCTTTACCGTCTGGAGCAATCAGCGTCATTTCCGAAACCATATCTTTACCTGCATTGATGACTTTTGCCTCTGCCTCTACAATAGCCTTACCGTCAGCAATACTCATGGTACGGACAAAGACGCTCCAGTCGTCAATATGTGTCTTCTGCGTCAATACAAGCTTGACGGGACGATAAAGACCTGCACCAGGATACCAACGGGAACTCTCCTCCAAGTTCTGCAGGTGCACGTTGATGTCCAACTCCTTTGTAATGGATGAAGGAGGATTGGAAAGGAAAGGCGTCACGTCCACCCGAAAAGCATTATAGCCATAGGCCCAATAGCCTGTTTCCTTACCATTGACACTGACACGTGGCTCCGCCATCGCTCCGTCGAACACCAGCTCTGCTGCATCATAGCCTGCAGGGATTTCGACTGTTGTGCGATACCAACCCTCACCTATCCACGGCAAAGCACCAGAGCGCCCAGACTTCTCAGTAGCCTCGGTCTCGCCATTCTGAGTGATGGCCACCATCTGCAGGTCCCACTTCTTGTCAAAGGGTCCTGCGATGGCCCAATCGTGAGGAATCTGAACCTTCATCCATGACTGGTTGTCGCGTGAAAACTCCCAATTTTTCAGATTGATTTCTCGTCTCGTCTGTCCCATAGCACACTGGCTCAGCAACAGCATTGCAAACAGTAGTTTTAGCTTCATTGTACATCAAGTTAGTAATATTCTCTGCAAAAGTACAAAAAAATCCCCGCAGAACCAAATCAGCGGGGACTTTTATTATCTAATTTGATGAGGTTTACTTCGTAGTGGTGTCGATGAACATAGCAACACGGTTGAAGTCGTTCTCCTCAGAAATCTTATCGGTAGCACCAAGACCCTGAGTAGAGATGCGATCCTTAGAGATCTTGTAGCGCTTGATCAGAGCCTGCTTAACAGCCTCAGCACGCTTCTCAGACAGCTTCTGGTTCAGCTCAGCGTTGCCCTCGGGTGAAGCGAAGCCACGAACGATAACATTAGCGTCCTTGTGGTTACGCATGTACTTAGCAACCATCTCGATGCTAGCATACTGAGCAGCGTCGATAGTGCTCTTACCCTGACGGAAGATAACCATAGGCTGCAGGATGTTCTCCTTCTTCTCCTCAACGATAGTCTGTACAGGACGAGCCTCGCAGTCAGCGAGCTTCTTCTTCAAGTCAGCAATCTCACGAGCGTTAGCTGCAATCTGGCCATCCTTAGCGTTCACGTCAGCGCGCAGCTCGTTGATCTTAGCGTTCAGACCGTCAATCTCAGCCTGGTCGCGGAGCTCCTCAATCTTGTAGTTGTGAGTACCATTGCTGCAACCGAACTTATAGTTCACACCAGCGCTCAGCTGGAACAGACCGTTACGAGAATCCATCTTTGCACGAACAGGCTCGATTATACCCATAGCATTGTGCAGACCCCAGCTCTTCACACCATAGACAACAGCGGGCTCCAAATATACCTGCCAAGCCTTCTCCTGACCCAAGTTCAGAGTGAAGTCAAAACCAAACTTGGTGTTCAGACCGTTAGCCTTGCTATAACCGAACTGATGATCCCAACCACCACCTGCAATAGCGATGATCTCGAAAGAACGGGGCTCACCTTTGTAACCAGCAAAAAGATTCATCAGGTTGAAAGTAGCCAACAGGTCTACATTCATTGAGTTCACAAAGGTCTTGCTACCCATCAAAGACTTAGAATCAGTCTTTGAACCAACATAAAGATCTACATCAGCAGCGAGGCCGAATACTGTGGTCAGGTTCTTACCCAAACGAATACCCACCTTAGGAGCGATACCCTTCATGAAACCATAGTCACCCCATTTCTGCATGGGAGTAGCAGCACCAGCGTTGATACCAAGATACCAGTTGTCACCAGCCTTGTTGGCAGTAACAGCGGTTTTCTGTGCACTTGCAGAAACTGTCAGCATAGCGACAGCCATAACCAAAAATAACTTTTTCATTGTTACTAACTTATTAGTTTAAAATTAAAATACTATTATCTTTTTTACTGAAATCTTTCAAATTCGGGTGCAAAGTAAGTAAAAAAAATAATAAGTTCCAAAAAAATGAGGCGAAAAATGCAAAAATAAGTGTATTTTTTGATTAAATTGGGTGTTTTTTCCTAAAAATAAGCTAAATTTGCATGAGTTTATGAAGAAAATCATTCTCATTACAGGAGGTCAGCGTTCGGGCAAGAGTCAGTATGCAGAGCAACTTGCACTCAGCCTAAGCCCCCATCCCGTTTATGTGGCTACAGCCCATATTTGGGATGAGGAGTTTCGGCAACGAGTCCAGAAACATCAAGAACGACGTGGCCAGCAATGGACAAACATTGAAGAGGAACGCCTGTTAAGCCGTCACGACCTGACTGGGCGTGTAGCGGTCATTGACTGCATCACTCTCTGGTGCACCAATTTTTTCTTCGACCGCCATAAGCCTGATTGGGAACAGCCATCTGTCGACCAAGCTCTGGAAGCCGTGAAGCAAGAGTTCGACAAATTCACTGCTCAGGATGCCTCATTCATCTTTGTCACCAACGAGATCGGCTCTGGTGGTGTCAGCACAGATGCCATCCAACGACGCTTTACCGACCTAGAAGGCTGGATGAACCAATATGTAGCTTCCAAGGCTGATGAAGTTATCCTGATGGTAAGTGGAATACCTGTGAAGATCAAATAAGACGACGAGAGCTATGAGAAGCTTTGATATACAGCCAATAGACGAATCTCTGCGTTCCTCCATTCAGCAGAAGATAGACAACTTGAACAAACCCAAGGGATCGCTGGGACGCTTGGAAAAACTGGCCATGCAGATATGCTTGATTCAGCAGACACTCTCACCCAGCCTCGACCATCCCTGCCACCTGCTGTTAGGAGGGGACCATGGCATTGAACGTGAAGGTGTCAGTGTATCGCCTCGAGACGTGACCTGGCAGCAAATGATTAACTTCACCCGTGGTGGCGGTGGTGTCAATATGTTCTGTCGACAGCATGGCTTTGACCTTAAGATAGTGGATGTAGGTGTAGACTACGACCTTACTTCCTACCCTGCCATCATGAATCGAAAGATAGCAAGAGGAACGCGTAACTTCTTGCACGAAGCAGCCATGTCTGAGGACGAGTTCAACAAGGCCATACAGGTCGGTGCCGACTTAGTCGACGAATGCCATCAGCAAGGCTGTCGTGTTCTTTGTATTGGTGAGATGGGCATTGCCAACACCTCACCCAGCAGTATATGGATGCATCTGTTTGGCAACATTCCCCTGAAAGAATGCATTGGTGCAGGCGCCGGGCTTAACAGCGACGGAATCCATCACAAATACGAGGTGCTGTCAAAGGCGGTAGCCCATTACTCCCTCATCCCCCATCCCTCTAAACTCACGCCACTGATTTACTTTGGAGGTTTTGAAATGATAGCAGCCATTGGGGCCATGCTGCGTGCCGCTGAGCTACACCTTATTATATTAATAGACGGCTTCATCATGACAGCCTGCGCTTTGGCCACTTGTCAGCTTTACCCACAAGCCAAGGAATATATGATCTTTACCCATTGTGGTGACGAGAGTGGTCATCAGCGTATGCTCGAATTGCTGGGAGCCAATCCGCTGATACGCTTAGATTTACGACTAGGTGAGGGAACGGGAGCGCTTTGTGCCTTCCCCATCATCGACTCTGCCGTCCGCATGATGAATGAGATGAATAATTTTGAGAATGCCAACATAACCAAGTATTTCTAATGCAGATATCTATCGACACCTCCAAGTGGTACGACCGCATATGGGCGGCATTGATATTCTTCACCCGCCTCCCCTTCTGGCGACTGCATCAGCCAGACAAGGATGCTTATAAGACGGTGGTCGAACACTGGCCTTTGGTAGGCTGGCTCACTGGCTCGTCAATGGCGGCTGTACTCTATTTCGGCAGTATGGTATTCCCATACACGGTAGCTATCCTGTTGGCTATGCTTACCCGACTACTGATGACCGGGGCCCTGCATGAAGACGGACTGGCCGACTTCATGGATGGCTTTGGAGGCGGAGGGACAGACCGTCAGCGTATCCTCGACATCATGAAGGACTCGCACGTCGGTACCTATGGGGTCATCAGTCTCATTCTCTATTTCGCCTTGTTCTTCAGCTGTCTACATGCCATGCAACCACTCGATGGGGCGCTACTATTGGCTGTTGCCGACCCCTATGCCAAGATGGTTGCCGCACAGCTGATACAGATGATGCCTTATGCTCGCTCGGAAGAAACAGCCAAGAACCATACCATCTATCGTAAGTTCGACATAAAAGCAGGCATCAGCCTCGCTGTACAGGGGCTGATGCCTATGGCTTTATATATTTATATAATGTACGCGCGAATTGACTGGCAGCTGCTTATCTTTATACCAGCCCTCGTCATGTACTTCCTCTACCTGCTGATCTGGCGACGCCTTCGCGGCTATACTGGCGACTGTTGTGGCGCCGTTGTCTTGCTGGTAGAACTTACGACTCTGCTCGTCGGACTTATTGCTGTGCAATAATCTTACCACCTTCCTCAATGGCCTGCATATTCAGGGGAATGAGGTCGTGGTGGCGCTCAGGCAACGTCTTCTTCAGGGCTTTCTCCACACCATTGGCACTCACCACAGGAGCAACCTTCAACAGTCCGCCTAGCACAATCATGTTGAATACCTTGCCGTTCTTCATCTCAGCAGCCTTGTCCATAGCGTCAATACGATAGACGGTAATATCCTTGCGGGTGGGAGGATTGATGATGCCAAAGCCATCGTAGATCAGGATACCACCAGGCTTGATCTTGGGCTCAAACTTCTCCAGCGAAGGTTGGTTCAACACCACAGCAATATCGTACTTGCTGAGGATAGGCGAAGAGATGCGCTCATCGCTCACAATCACCGTTACGTTGGCTGTACCACCACGCTGCTCAGGACCATAGGCAGGCATCCAGGTTACCTCCTTGTCCTCCATTAGTCCACTATATGCCAGAATCTTACCCATCGAGAGCACGCCCTGACCTCCGAAACCTGAAATTATTATCTCTTTCTTCATCTTAATTATCAATTATCAATTGTCAATTATCAATTAAAGACTCGTAGTATCTTTCAGGTCACCTTTAGGATAGTAGGGGAACATGTTCTCCTTCATCCACTCATTAGCCTTAGCAGGAGTGAGTTTCCATCCGCTGTTACAGGTTGAGACAAACTCAACAAGGCTTGAACCCTTGCCTTCCATAGAAGCTTGGAATGCTTTCTTCAGGGCTTTCTTAGCCTTATTAATGCTGGCTACACTCTCTACGCTCTGACGAGTCACATAGCATGTACCCTCCAACTGAGCTGCGATATCGGCCATCTTCAGAGGATAACCGTGCAACTGAGGATCACGGCCATAAGGACAAGTAGAAGTCTTCTGACCAATCAGTGTGGTAGGTGCCATCTGACCGCCCGTCATACCATAGATGGCATTGTTGACGAAGATGATGACGATGTTCTCACCACGGTTCAGCGCGTGGATGGTCTCACAAGTACCGATACAAGCGAGGTCACCATCACCCTGGTAAGTAAAGACCAGACGATCGGGCCAGCAACGTTTAATACCTGTTGCCAGTGCGGGAGCACGACCATGGGCAGCCTCCTGCCAGTCTATATCTATATAATTGTACGCGAAGACGGCACAGCCTACAGGCGATACACCTACGGCCTTGTCTTCCATACCCATCTCTTCGATGACTTCGGCAATGAGCTTATGCACCACACCATGACTACAGCCCGGGCAGTAGTGCATATTGTTGTCGTTCATCAGCGTCGGCTTCTTGCAGACAATATTCTCTGGTTGAACTATTTGATTTCTATCCATAATTATCTAGTCTTTCTAGGTCTTCCTAGGATGTCCTTGGTTATCCTATAATTTTCTCCTTTAAAGCGTTAACGATTTCCTCAGGCTCAGGAACGATACCGCCCAAGCGACCAAACTGCTCAACGGGTACAGCACCATTCACAGCCAGACGAACATCCTGTACCATCTGACCAGCATTGATCTCAACGACCAGGATTCCCTTCTTTGTCTTGGCCAGCTCGGCAATCTCTTTAGTGGGAAACGGCCATAACGTGATGGGGCGGAACAGACCTACCTTCAGACCCTCTTCGCGAGCCACCTCAATAGCCTTCTCTGACAGACGGGCAGCACTACCAAAGGCCACAATAGCATAATCAGCATCTTCCATCTGCTGCTGCTCATAGCGCACCTCATTCTCCTGAATGGTGCGATACTTCTCCTGTAGTGCCAAGTTACGAGCCTCCATAGCCTCAGGCTTCAGTTCCAGCGAGGTGATGACGACGCGCTCACGATTCTTCGGCTTACCAGTAGAGGCCCAAGGACACTGCTTAATCACCTCCTCATCCGTACGACGGGGCTTGAACGGAGGCAGCACCACCTTCTCCATCATCTGGCCGATGACACCATCCGACAAAATCATAGCAGGGTTGCGATACTTGAAAGCCAGCTCGAAAGCGAGGTCTACAAAGTCAGCCATCTCCTGCACACTATTTGGTGCCAGAACAATAACGTTGTAGTCACCATTACCACCACCACGGGTAGCCTGGAAGTAGTCACCCTGTGAAGGCTGGATAGTTCCCAGACCAGGACCGCCACGCTGCACGTTGACAAATACGCCTGGCACCTCAGCACCGGCCATATAGGTGATACCCTCCTGCATCAGCGCGATACCTGGCGAACTAGAAGAAGTCATGGCACGCTTACCGGCTCCGGCAGCACCATAAACCATATAAATAGAAGCCAGCTCGCTCTCAGCCTGAACGACCTGCATACCGGTGGTCTCCCAAGGCTTTAGCTCAGCCAGCGTCTCAATTACTTCACTCTGCGGAGTAATAGGATAGCCAAAATAGCCGTCGCATCCGCAACGAATAGCAGCATGGGCGATAGCCTCATTGCCTTTCATCAATACAACTTCCTTTTCCATTCTTATTCCTCCATTTTTTTACGATACACGGTGATACAGCCGTCAGGGCAGACAATGCCACACGAAGCACAGCCCACACAGGCCTCCTCGTTGACAGTCTCCACATAGGGATAACCGTGCAGATTCACTTTGTTGGCCAGGGCAATCACCTTCTGAGGGCAAGCAATGATGCACAACTGGCATCCCTTACACCTTTCGGTATCCACCACAATGGCGCCTTTCAATTTTGCCATAATATCTAGTTTAATGCATTAAATACTATCATTGTTTTCTCTGAAAACACTCGCCTTAGCAAGAAATTGCCTGCAAAGGTACGAATAAGTGAATAAAATACCAAATTTATTTGGATATTTTTGAACGAAAGTACCTTCGACCTTGGTCAAAGGCACGAATAATTGGGCGAAAAACCAAAAGAAAACTTATTTTTCTTTTCACATTAAAAGAAAAGGTTGTACCTTTGCCCACCGAAACGCAAAAATCTACATCATAGCGAAAGAGTTGATGAACAGAAACTTGTATCATTTCACAGCATTTCTGACAGTTGCCATCTGGGGTAGCACCTTTGTCTTTACAAAGATACTGTTGCTCAACGGATTGTCACCTGCGCAGATTTTCACCCTGCGCTTCATCATTGCCTATGTCTTGCTGCTGGGGTATGAGTTGCTGTTCAGACGTTCTGAGTTTCGACTCGTCAGCCAGTCGCTGAAAGACGAACTGCTGATGGTTGGGCTGGGCATCACAGGAGGTAGCATCTACTTCTTGGCAGAGAATGCCGCTATGCTTTACACCACCGCCACCAACACATCGCTCATCGTGTGCTCATGTCCGCTGTTTGCTATGCTACTGGTTGCATTGGTCTATCGGCACAGCGAACGATTCTCGAAGATTCAGGTGTTTGGTTCCGTCCTGGCCTGCATGGGAATGGCCGTTGTAGTGCTGAATGGACATTTCGTACTCCACCTGTCACCACTTGGCGATGCATTGGCTTTCGGCGCTTGTCTGTGCTGGGCGCTCTATTCGCTACTGATGAAGTGGGCCACAGACCGCTATTCTGCCGTCTTCATCACTCGCAAGGTATTCTTCTATGGTTTACTGACCATACTTCCTTATTATATAATAGAGCCAGGATTCCCCTCTATGGCTGTTATCACAAGCCCATCTGTACTGTGGAATCTACTGTTTCTGGGCGTAGTAGCCTCCATGCTATGCTTTCTGGTGTGGAACTGGGTCATCAGCAAACTGGGTGCCGTCGTAGCCACCAACTGGGTTTACCTCAACCCCATCACCACCATCATCTTTGCTGCATGGCTCTTGGGCGAACAGATTACCCCTTGGTTCCTGCTGGGCACCTGTCTTATCCTTGCGGGCATGTACCTCTGCGACAGGAAGGCATAAAAAAAATCCCTGAGCAGCAAACTCAGGGATTATACATATCTTTGCAATAGAAAGCCATGATGTCGTCGAGCATCCGCTTGGCTTCGACAGCAGGACTTTCCGGGTCTAACTCTATCGCCTTAATATAGCAGTTGATGGCGTCATGCCACTGCGACTGCTTGCGATAGTCATTGCCTTTCTGATACCACTCTTGTGCCGTCACTATTCTAATTAGAAATTAGAAATTAGGAATTAGAAATTATGATTACTTATAGTACTCCTTTTTGCCTGCGGCGAGGGTATTCTTCATCAGCGAGCAGATGGTCATCGGCCCTACTCCACCAGGAACGGGGGTGATGAACGAGCACTTGGGAGCCACCTCGTCGAACTTCACATCGCCATTCAGACGGAAGCCGCTCTTACGGGTGGCATCAGGAACGCGCGTGGTACCGACATCGACAATGACAGCACCATCCTTCACCATATCGGCAGTCACAAAGTCGGGCTGACCAATGGCGGCAATGATGATATCAGCCTCCTGACACTCCTTCTTCAGCGTCTTCGAGCGTGAGTGGCAGACGGTGACGGTAGCGTCGCCATACTGCTTCTGCATCATGAGCTGGGCCATAGGCTTGCCAACAATATTGGAACGTCCCAGAATGACGCATTTCTTACCAGATGTCTCGATACCATAACGTTTCAGCAACGTGATGATGCCCAGCGGAGTAGCCGAGATAAAGCAAGGCAAACCGATGGCCATACGACCAACATTGATGGGATGGAAACCATCAACATCCTTGCGGTAGTCGATAGCCTCGATGATCTTCTGCTCGTCGATATGCTTGGGCAGGGGTAGCTGAACGATGAAACCATCGATGTCTGCATCCCTATTCAGCTTATCAACACAAGCCAACAGTTCTTCTTCTGTGATATCATCCTCATAGCGAATGAGCGTGCTTTTGAAACCACAAGCCTCGCAAGCCAGTACCTTGTTCTTCACATAGGTCTCCGAACCTCCGTCGTGACCTACCAACACTGCTGCCAGATGGGGCTGCTTGCCGCCAGCGGCTACTATCTGCTTTACCTCTTCAGCAATCTCTGCCTTGATGGCCGTTGCTGTTGCTTTTCCGTCAATCAGTTGCATAACTCTAAATCTCTAAACTCTAAACCCTAAACTCTCAACTACATCTTCGGCATTCCGCCCTTCATCTTCATCGCAGCAGCCATCTGAGCCATCTTCGACGAACCCATACCGCTCACCATGCGCATCATCTTGCGCGTCTGGTCGAACTGCTTCATCAGTCGGTTCACCTCCTCAACCTTCGTACCCGAACCCTTGGCAATACGCAGGCGACGGCTTTGGTTGATGATGTCTGGATTCTGACGTTCCTGGGGCGTCATCGACTGGATGATAGCCTCTATCGACTTGAAGGCATTGTCGTCAATGTCCACATCCTTGATGGCCTTGCCCACACCAGGAATCATCGAGGCGAGGTCTTTGATGTTACCCATCTTCTTGATCTGCTGAATCTGACCCATGAAGTCGTCGAAGTCGAACTTGTTCTTGCGAATCTTCTTCTCCAGACGCTTGGCTTCTTCCTCGTCGAACTGCATCTGAGCACGCTCAACCAGTGATACCACGTCACCCATACCGAGAATACGGTCGGCCATGCGCTCAGGATGGAACACGTCGATGGTTTCCATCTTCTCACCGGTACCGATAAACTTGATGGGCTTGGTAACGACTGTGCGGATAGAGAGTGCTGCACCACCACGAGTATCACCATCGAGCTTGGTCAGCACCACGCCGTCAAAGTCCAGACGGTCATTAAACTCCTTAGCGGTATTGACAGCATCCTGACCAGTCATCGAGTCGACCACAAACAGGGTCTCGTCAGGATTGACAGCCTTCTTCAGCGTGGCTATCTCGGTCATCATCTCCTCATCAATGGCCAGACGACCAGCAGTATCGATGATGACGACGTTATAGTTCTTGGCCTTGGCCTCGCGGATAGCGTTGTTGGCAATCTCGACCACATTCTTGTTCTCAGGCTCTGAATAGACAGGTACACCAACACTCTCGCCCACCACCTTCAGCTGCTCGATAGCAGCAGGACGATAGACGTCACAGGCCACCAGCAGCGGATTCTTGTGCTGGCGGGTCTTCAGCATGTTGGCCAGCTTACCAGAGAAGGTGGTCTTACCAGAGCCTTGCAGACCTGACATTAGGATGATGGAAGGACGGCCTTCCAACTTCAGCTCCACGGCCTTGCCACCCATCAGCTCTGCCAGCTCGTCGTGCACTATCTTCACCATCAGCTGTCCTGGCTTGATGGCTGTCAGCACGTTCATTCCCATCGCCTTCTGCTTCACAGTGTCTGTGAACGACTTGGCAACCTTGTAGTTGACGTCGGCATCCAGCAGTGCCTTACGAACGTCCTTCAGGGTCTCCGCAACGTTAATCTCGGTGATTTTCCCTTCACCTTTCAGTATCTTGAACGACCGTTCAAGTCTGTCACTAAGATTCTCAAACATCTATATTATTTACGATTTACAAATTTACGATTTACAATTTGAGGGTGCAAAGGTACACAAAAAAAACGAGACCCACAAACATTGAGACTCGTTTTTAGCTTTTTTATTCCGATTCGTCGCCTTGCCGGTGTGAGTTCGCATTGCAACGCCACACTCATAACTTTAGGTGTGAGAATTCACAGCCACAATACAACTGATTATAGAAGCCATACTCCTTCAGCAACTGGTTACGCCTCTCTTGCAACCCTCCCTTACGCCAGTTCTGCGCCCAGAACTGTGTTCCGGAAACTGTCTCTTGTGCCTTCAACCCTGCTCGTTCTATCTGCTCCAAGCTCTTCCATCGACTGGAGGCTAGCGTGGTTGCAAAATACTGAATGTCAAGCTCTTTCGCCTTCTTGGCCGTCTCAATAAGACGCAGCGTAAAACATTGTTCACAACGCCGTCCTCGCTCGGGTTCGCCCTCCAAGCCACAGACTCCCTGACGCCAGTCCTCGTGGTCGTAGTCGCCATCAATCCATTGGATTCCCAGCGATTCCGCATGGCGCTTGCTCTCCTCCTTGCGAATCTCATATTCCTCGCGAGGAAAGATATTCGGATTGTAATAGAAAATAGTAGGCCGAACGTCATGCCCCACCATCCACTCTACAATAGCCGACGAACAGGGCGCACAGCAGGCATGCAGCAACACCTCTTTGCAACCCTCAGGAACAATAATCGCTGGTTGTTTCATTCAACCTCGCATCCTTACTTCTTGATGAGCGAAGCAACCCACAGGATAGCCACAGCACCAACAATAGCAGTTCCCAGCTGTCCGAGCAGTCCGCCCCATGCGATGCCCAACTGTTCGAACAGCCAGCCACCCACCAGACCTCCAAAGAGTCCCAGCACCAGATTCATAATGAAGCCAAAGCCTCCACCTTTCATCAACTTACCAGCGCAAAAGCCAGCCAGACATCCAATAATAATTGAACCAATAATTCCCATTTTCTTATATTTTTTTAAATGAATGATGCTGCAAATTTAGATAAAATTTCCGAGATTATAAGCCTGTCGAGATAAAACTGTGAACAAATTGCCCCGAAAAGTTAGAAATCAAGGCTCACATACGATCAATCCTATCCTTTCCGTGCTCTTACGTCACAATTTTTTGTATCTTTGAGGAGTGCTGTTTATAGCATGTAACTTTATTGTTTAACCCTCAAAATTTTAGGCTTATGAGATCTGTATGTGGCCTTGACGTGCACAAAGATAGCGTATTTCTTTGTATCTTGTGCGAAACGGGCGAGATTTTTGAGAATGTTTATGGAGTTTT
>JAFPEE010000264.1 GCA_017389705.1 Prevotella sp. | reverse complement strand
ATCTCTATCTTCAAGAACGGTGTCACGCTGTAAGCTCAGCGCAGCCGGAAGCGCACCACCAGCGGCAGATGATCGCTGAAGCCCTGCTGGTAGCGCATGCCATTATAAGTACGCATGGGTTTCACCCCACCATACGCTTTGTCCTCTTCCAACAGGAAGGGGACATCGTTTATATATACCTGTTCTACGTCGTCCAGCAGGCTGCCACTCACCAGCACGTGGTCTATGCTCTGCCAGCGTCCCTGGTAGCGATAGGTGCCCTTGGCCTGTCCATGAAGCCCTGTCGCCCCGTGTGTCACGTTGTGCAGCCCCTGCCCCGCCAGATACTGCAGCGAGGGCGAGTCGGCGTAGTCGTTGAAGTCGCCACACACCACCACCTGCGCCCCTGCAGGCAATGTGCCGACAACCTCCATCAGACGTTCCGCCACCAGTCGTCTGTTAGGTCTGGTGGCCTTCTCTCCACCAAAGCGGCTGGGAGCATGGACCACAAAGACGTGCAGGGTGTCCCCTCCCCTCGTCTCGCCCTGCACATACAGAATGTCGCGTGTAGGGCGCATGTCCTCCAGAGGCACTATCTCCAGGTAGTCGTAGCACAGGGGCTGGAACGTCATAGGCTGGTACAGCAGGGCCACGTCAATGCCTCGCACGTCAGGCGACTCCGTCATCAGGAACTCATAGCCGGCTCTTCGCAGCAGCGAACGACGTGTCAGGTCGTAGAGACACGAGTCGTTCTCCACCTCCACCAGCGCCACCAGGTCAGGCAGACCGTCGTCCATACACGACAGCAGCTCCTGGGCTATATTGTTCTGCTTGCGCCAATAGCGCGAGGATGTCCAATGACGCAAAGAAGCAGGACACCACTCGGTATCCTGCTTCAGAGTATCGTGCTGACAGTCAAACAGATTCTCGCAGTTGAGCTCCACGAGCGTCAGCCATGATGCCAGTATCAGTATCAGCATACTTTCTCCAGACGCTTCATAATAGAGAACATGAAGGCCGCCGACAACAGGCAGAGCACGATGAACACGCTCCATACCGCCCACAGCGGCAGGCCGCCCCACAGGTAGGCACTCACGCTCACCAGCTTGTTACCTATGGCAGTAGCCACAAACCAGCCACCCATGCAGGCACCTTTATACTTGGGAGGAGCCACCTTCGACACGAACGAGATACCCATTGGCGACAGCAGCAGCTCGGCAAACGTCAGCACCAGATAGACACCTATCAGCAGGTTGGGCGACACGTCAGCCACGTGCACAGCCACAGGACTGCCGTCAGGACCAGGCTCCGTCTGGGGCAAGGGCAGACCCAGCGAGAAGAATGCCATGAGGCAGAATGCCAGGCCGGCCACCAGCATACCGTAGGCTATCTTACGAGGTGCAGAAGGCTCCTTGCCCTTTGCCGACAGATAGCCGAAGACCGCCAGCGACACCGGTGTCAGCGCTACCACATAGAAGGGGTTGAACTGCTGGAAGATAGGAGCGGTCACCTTCACCACACCCGCCTGCACGGCATAACTGAAGCACAGGAAGGCAATGGCCAGCACAATGACGAGTGCCGAGATGCCCTTCGTCTTGCTGCTCTTGCTCTGGAACAGCGAAAAGCCTGCATAGACAATGAAGATGACAGCCACCAGGTTCCATACGTTGAAGGCCATGCCACCGATGCCCGAGGCACTCTGTGCCGTAAACTCGTCGGCAAAGTACGTCAGTGACAGACCGTTCTGGTGGAATGCCATCCAGAAAAAGATGACCACGGCAAATACCAGTCCCAGCGCTATCAGGCGCTCCTTCGTCTCTTCCGGTGACAGCTCAGCCACCTCGGCAGTCTTCTCGTCCTTCTTCGTGCCACCCTCCACATGGATGAACGTCGAGCGGAAGGCATAATAGATGGCTATCGAGAGGATGAGTGAGGCACACGCCACGGCAAAGGCAAAGTGGTAGGAGTCGTTCACGCTGACACCCAGGTTCTGCTGGGCCCACTCCATAATCTTCACTGCTGCCGTAGGAGCAAACAGCGCACCAATGTTGATGGCCATGTAGAAGATGGAGAAACCGGCATCGCGCTTGTCAGCATACTGGGGGTCGTTATACAGGTCGCCCACCATCACCTGCAGGTTGCCCTTGAACAGACCCGTTCCCAGACCGATGAAAATCAGGGCCGCAAACATCACGATGAGGGCAAACGTGTCGCCACCCAATGGTACTGAGAGCAGCAGATAGCCCACAAACATAATGAAGATGCCCCATGTCACCATACGGCCGAAGCCGAACCTGTCAGCCAGCCATCCTCCCACAATGGGGAAGAAATACACCAGCATCAGGAAGTCGCCATAAATCTCTCCTGCCCAGCCAGCATCCAGTCCGTAGTTAGCTCTCAGAAACAGTGCAAAGACGGCCAACATGGTGTAGTAGCCGAAGCGTTCGCCCGTATTTGCCAGGGCCAGCGCAAATAGTCCTTTAGGTTGGTTCTCAAACATAATCGAATATTTCTAAATTATTAATAATCAAGCCAAAAGCCCACTGCTAACTATAAGCTGGCAACAAAATAGTCACAAAATGGCAGAATAAATCTTGCCTTTGGGCTTTGTATGGGGCAAAGGTAGCAATTTTTTCTGAATCTGCAAAGGGTTCTGGAAAAAAATTAGACCATAGGGCTACCCATAGTGTAGCCATACTCCAGCCTGCTTCTAAGCTGCTCCTTGGCTTACTCAAACCAGCCTTTTGAGTAAGGCTAGAAGCAGGCTAGGAGGAGGAGCAATGAGGTTTTTCCTATGAAGAAGTGTCTATTTGCTGTTTGTCTGTTACTTGTCCGTCAGGTATTTCGCCCTCAACTGTTGCTGCTCGGCCTCGGAGAAGCCGAGTTGGTTCACGATGTAGGTTGACAGCGAGCCGTACTGCTGGTCTATCAGGTCGAGCGTGGCCTCGAAGTTCTCACGGCTCACGCCCACCATAGCCTGGATGAAGGCCACGGCCTCGGCGCCGCCCTCCTTGTCGCGCACCATGGCCGACAGTTCTTCCACACGGGCGGCATAACTCTGGTTGCTGAGATCAAAGTCGTCCACGATGACCTGCCTGCTGGCACCGAGGGCTGCCAGCACGAAGGCTGAGCCCCATCCGGCGCGGTCCTTACCCTGCGAGCAGTGCCACAGCACGCCGCCCTTGGCCGCCAGCACGCCGCGCAGGAACTGCCCGTAGTAGTTCTGTGCCTGTGCACTGGCCACAATGAATGGATAGAACTGCCGGGCGAACGCCTGCGCCAGGGGGTCGAAGGCTTTGCCGATGACGAGCGATCCGATGTCACGAGTGTCTATCGCTTCCTGACTGGAACTGCCGGAGGACATGGCTGCAATAAATGCCTCGGGCAGTGTAGAGAGCTGCGTGTACGTGACACCGCTGATTACGCGGTCGGGGGCTGCAGCGACCTCTGCGTCGAAGCGGAAGTCGAATACATCCGAAAGCTGAAAGCGGTTAGTCAGCACCGCCACGTCGCCGTCGGTTGCCGTTGCGAGGTTGCCGCTGCGCACGAGCATGTCGAAGCGCACCGTGCGCCCGTCCTGCATCACCAGCCCGCCCATGTCGCGCCCGTTCTCGATGCCCTCGAAGGCGATGACGCGTTCCCGCATCGGCTCCGTGGCGTTGTCGTCGTTCGACGAGCACGCCGTCATCACACTTGCGCCGCAAATGAGGGTGGCGGCGAGCACCCATAGTTTAGTCCGTTTCATAAGTTAAACTATATACATTATTGAATTATAAGTACTTCAGCGAATATGAGTGCGTTCATGAAACCACCGGGACTTGTTTCAATTGTGGGACAAAGATACGAATTATTTGGCGAAATTGCTTCAAGACCCTCCATTTTATAAAATTTATTTGTATCAGGCAAACTGCCGTTGGGTAATACTCTGTCAAACAACTTCCACCTTTGTAGTCTGCTCTTGCAAGGGCGGAGTTTTGAGTTTTTGAAGGAATAGAGATTATTTCCGTCTTATAAAGTCTGCCGGAGTAATCACATGTGGAGACGTGGGATAATGCTTCAAGTTACCTGTCACAAGAAATGAATCCTCCTGGCTAAGCGATACTTCATAGAACACGCGGTCATCTTCATCTGGCATCGGTTCATCAAAATTGACCCTTGATGCCTCTATACCATTATCTACAATGAATGATATAAGCGCATCTGCCGTTTCCTTAAGAAATAGGAAACTTCGCGCGATGCAGCACATCCTCATACTCGGCGATGATGTCAGCGTCGTACAACGGGACAAACTCTTGCTCCAGCAATAGCCTCACCACTTTGGCTGTGGCGGCTTCTGGGTTGTGTGTAATCAATGCCGACACACCAGTACATTGGTATCTATCACAGCGTAAATCATACCGTCTGTTTCTTTTTACGTCGCTCTTCCCTTGCGGCACGAATCTCCGCATTGATTTCGTCCAGTGTCATCTCTGGCTCCTGGCTGGCCTCCGCAGCCTTACGTTGCTCCATAAACAAGTCAAGCGCACTGGGCTGGTCCAACCTTGCACCCCTGATGGTAAACGGGATGCTGCGACTTCTGATGACTGCCTTCACGAAGATGTTGAACGCCGTGTTGGCACTCATGCCAAACTGCTCGCAGAGTTCATCAAACTGCGACTTCATCTCCGAGTCTATTCTTACTGTTACTGCCGACTGTGCCATAATTCAGACCTTTCTTTTGTATATAATGATAGCATTATGCCACCTATTCGACGGCAAAAATACAAACTAATTCCGAAAGTTCCAAATTTTTAGGCTCTTTTTATGTTGTTTTCTTCAAAAATCGTGCTCTACTCATAGTGTAGCCATACTCCAGCCTGCTTATTAGCTGCTTCTAGCCTTACTCGTGAGTTTGGTTAGAGTATGCTTAGAGCGAGGCAAAAACAAGAGAAGACCGAGAGTAATATTCTTCTCGATACGAACTATTCTTTTACACTCAAATCCTTCAGCCTTACAAAATAGAAAGGCATTTTGGGTGTCCCCCACACAATAGCAGGAGTGTTCTTTAGGTCGAAGACCTTGTATCTTATGGTTTCGTCTGTACCATCCTCTTTGCGTATGCGCAACATATAGTAGAAAGGATTGCCGGGCTTTGGATAGCCCTCGTTCGCAAGTTTTTCCTTCGACCACACATCATGTCTGCTCTTTACTATCTTCCTTATGCTGCCCACTTCTGTTTCTCCTTTAACATGCAGCAACAAGTATTTCGCTTGCATGATGGGTGAATCAGCCATCTTCTCCAAAGGAATGTTATACCAACAGTTCTCCAGTGACCAGTTTCGTTTCTCCTCGTTACCCGTTATAGCAATCATCACCAAATCGTCCACCACACCGGCTTTTTCCTCTTCCGATATGTATGCCAGCGTTCGCTGCGGTTTCGCTTTCGAAACATGGTTTTCTGTTGTCATGTGCTCCATCAGAATTTTATGGAGATGCTGTTTCAGCAGTCGCCCCTCCAATTCCTCATTTGCATTAGGTAGTAAAGGGAAGGCTCCAATGTTTACATCTTCTACACTGGTACTGAAATATCGCTGACTGACATATTCGTCATCACCTCTGCCAGGAAACAGGATATAACCGCCAATGATCTCTTTCGAACGATACTTCTCATGCTCCTTGCTATAGTATATGGCATCCCTATAGCGGTGCATCTGGTTTATGGCATCCGTAGGAGGATAGTCTCCACCCTTACCTCCTAATGATTTATCCTCTTCAACATCCTGCTCCTCAAAATCCTTATCAAGTTTCTTATCGTTGATGACCCTGTACTTGGCATCATATAGATAAGTAAGCAATGTCTCGCCAGAATCCTTGCTGATATTCAGCACAATATCAGGCCGTTGCTCAGTCGTTGCAGTATGTATGCCCATACCATATTCGCCACCTTCGCTACGGCGATTGAATGTATGCTGATAGTGCAGAGTGACGATGTCATCTTTATGGGCTTCCAGTTGCAACTTTCGCTCGTCGTTATCATCTTCCTTTGGTGCAGGGTAGCGGAACTTCACCACATGCTCTAACGAAGAGTCGGTAAACGGATTCAGTAGCGTGCCTTTTGGTTCAGTCACAAGCAATTCGTAATCTGGTTCGTTCCTGTTGATGCCCATCACCTTGGCCACCATCTTCTTCATCTTGATGAAGCACCAAAGTTCATAGATTTCCCATATCTGCAACGTACCAATGTAGGCAGCACCATGATAGAGGTCTATACCGCGTTTCAGTTTCAACCAGTCCTTGTATATCTGCTGATAACCAGCACGGTTTTGTAATACCAAACTCTCTTGTTTCAACCCGTCAAATTTTCCGATGCCCTTGAAGAACGGATGTTTTTGCATCTTTCGAAGCGTCTCCTGATAGTCTATCCATTGTTGGCGATGACGTTCAGACAGCTCTTCTTGGGTTTTACTGAGAACTGTTTCTATGACTTGAGACAACCGACGACCTATGCTTTGCAGCGTATGTTTCACAAAGCGGTTCTCCATCGTGTCCTGTGTAGAGCGAGCCTCATCATAGCTGAAGTAGCACTCCTCAAGTGTTCCTTCTTTTTGCTTTTCTCCTAAATGTTCTTCCATCTCGGGAGTCCAGTACTTAATCTGTTCTGCTCGTTTGGAAGTACGATACTTCACAATCTGCGAATGTGGATTCGCAATCACTCGATTGACATTCTTCACATAGTTCTCCACAATGCTTTGGAAAGCCTGCATCCACGTGGCGTCATTGTTCAAGTGGCCCCTACTAAACTGTTGGATGGTAATGCTCAGGTAACGGTAGATAACATCCTGATACTCATCGTTCACTTCGCGAAGCAGCGAAGCATAGTCGTTCTTGGTATCCAATTTGGGCGACACAACATCGAAGCTCACAAAGGTGTCATGCTGTCGCCCGTTCTTCGTGTATCTAAACTCCAAACGGAAAACACCAGGCTCGTTTAAGAAGTCCAGTTCTCCCGTCAGCGACTTTTCCTGCTTGTTCTTCTCTTCATCACAGAAGAAACTGTCCTCAATATCTTTCCTGACATGCCTGACTTCTGGCTTGGAATCCTCGTCAACCCCATGAAAGACTATTCTCACTTGATACTTGCAAGTCTCATAGAACACAGGCCACTTGTCTTTCCATGATTTTCCTGTAGGTAATGGCTCGTTTCGTTGCGTTATAGGATTGTAAAGTGTGAGCTGACATTCATCTTGACAATTATAGGTACAATATGCCTCAGGCGCAGCCACAACACGGTTCGTTCTACGGGTGTAATCTATTCTTCCCTTGAACTTCTCCCATGCATAGCTGATGTCCTGCGTGCGTACAACTACCTCGTAGTCATCCCCGCACTTAAGCCTGAGTACTTCTGTCTGCATACTACAACCGATTGATTATGGCCAGAACCTTGTAAACTCCTGATTCCCCAGTCGCTCTATCATCTCCTGTATCTTCTCACGTGCCGTTTGCTGATGAGGTTCGTTTTCATTGGTTAGAATGTCAGGAGCCAATTCCTTTAACCATTCAAGTCGATTATGACATGTCTTTTCACCTATGTTGACTGCTTTTTTAAGTTTGAATAGGTCAGAGTCACCTTCTATTCTCGGTAGGATCTTCATAAGAAGAATCCTGTCTATAGCTTTGTCGATAATTGTATCAAGAGTCTCACTATCGTCTTTTTCATCCAGCATTACACCTATCATAATCGTCAACTCGTTCAGCACGCGATAGCTCACTTCGAAAGGGGTACCCTTCAATGCCTTGTTTATCTCCTCCAGTTTGTTGGGCACTCTGTCAATGATGTCCTTAGCTACATTTTCATGTATCGTCAGCACCTCGTCTGCTGTGACATACCGTTGTTTGAAAGCATTCTGCCATTTCTCTTGCTCAGCATCATCGAGATATTCCAAATCCTTGCTACCACCATACATGTCGCTCAGTTTTCCCCCGTTCATTTCAATCGTCATAGCACGGTCAATCACCTTGCGTGAAAATTGGTGGGTCGTGTCATCCATATTTACCGTTCCGATGATGATAACATTATCAGGTAGTGTCAGGCCCTCTGTCTGTAGCGTTCTCTTATATTGGTATTTTGTAATATGTTTCTTTTCATCATCACTCATAGTGGAGACATCGAAGAAGAATTCATACCAATCCTTATCAGACATATCAGCCTTTTGATGCAAAGCGCCATCTTTATCTTTCCATGCAATTTCTTTGAAATACTGACTTTCAACAATTGCACCAGTCTTAATCAAGTCCATATCAAATTCCTCTGAGTCCTTTTTCTTTGGGTGTTTGCGAGTCTCCAAAATGCTAAGAATTTCTGCAAAATAGTGTTCGACAGGTGCGAGATTCATTTCGTCCAAACAGATAAAGAAAGGTACATCTGGATTCAACTTTGCTTTCACCAAGAACTTTACGAACTTTTTGAACTGATAGCCTTTACTCAGGTTGCTGTAATAACCCAACAGTTCCGTTGAATCGTGCCAATTGGGTTTCACCTCAATCATAAAATAGTTACCTGGTGTCGTCCCATCCTTGTCTTGTAGGTATTTGGGACACGACTTAAAGGCCAGTTCACGAACAATACGGCTCTTACCTGTGCCAGAGATACCGGCTAACAGAAGGAATGGTTTGGTGCGGATGGCGGTGATGTATGTACTATAATCGTTTTCCTCTAAAGTTGGTATTATATTTGTTATTAATTGGCTGCTTGTCTCATTCTTTGAGTTAATGTAAGGACGCGAATCAAAAATATTGATAAAGTTCTCAAAGGTATCCTTGTATGGAGCTTCTGGAGATCCAATATAAATGAACGAAGCTTGATTAATGTCCGCTTTATAGTTTGCTCGAGTACATTTTAGGAATTTCTTCCCATTCAATTTCTCGTTTGCATAATCATATATACTTCTTAAATCTCTTCTGGAGTCTTCGTTGTCTAGATTAGTTTCTATAGAAATGATATACTCTTTGGGATTGAAGTTGTTTAATCCCTTTGCCATTTCATCATCTTTCGTAAAAATAGTAAAAAGATAAAAACGTAATTGATGTTTTTTGGCAAAATAGAAAGGTTTCTTATATTCATCAAGGAATACTCTTATTTGTGGCTTGGGACGATCTGTACCAGTAATACCAATATTCGTATATGATATTAATATGACCTCTTCGTTGTTTATCTTATATAATTCACTCTGATCTTTTCTGAAATCAACTGTTTCCTCATATTGGGAATAATCTACTTTTTCCCATACTGGGAAATTATTACGGATGAAATCCTTTATTCGTGTAATAGAATCCATAATCTTATACCTTTTAGTAATTGGTTACAACTAAATGAGTACTTTCTGATTTAAACCTGTTCCTTATATTAACTGCATACGTTTTAGAATACTCAATTTTAATAAACGGCCTATATAACTCTTCAGTAAGAGGGGTCTTTCCTATAACCATAAGTGTTCTAGAGGCCAGGTTTCTGAAATCTTGCGCCAACCTTCGATGATCATCTTCAGTAAAGCCATTCTGTTCAATATTTCCATAGTCTGTAAAAATACAATCATACGGAGGATCTAAAAAAACAAAGTCATTCACTGCGCATCGATTAAAGATTTCAGAATAATCTTCATTTGTTATCTCCGTTCTCTTTAATAATTCAGAATGTTCTTCAGAAACTAACTGAGTGTTAAAATTCTTGTACCGACCAAATGGAACATTAAACTCACCTTTCGAATTGAATCTTAACATGCCAGAATAGGAGGTCTTGTTTATGAAATAGTATAAAGTTGCATCCAAATAGTTTTTCTCAATAATGCCATTATACATATCTCTAAGCAAGTAGTATAAAGCTTCATTTTTATTCTCTACATGCTGCGATTTGTCTTTCTTTTTTGATTGTTCATACTCCATCTGATTAGAACGATATGTCAATTCTAATCTCGATAGTTCAGCTTTTAACGAATCAAAATTATCTCGTACAGTCAAATAAAAATCTACCAATCTAGAATTAATGTCATTTATCAATGCCGCATTGGGAGCTAAATAGAAAAGGAGGGCAGCACCGCCTGCAAAGGGTTCTATATATCTATCATATTGATTAGGGATAAACTCTATAAAGTTGTTTATCTCCTTGCTTTTACCACCACGATATTTTATAATAGGTTTCATTTCTTCAGGTTTAATCTTGTCTTTTTCCCGTTTATACAACGGAATCAGGCAAGCACCAAACCTGCTTATCACCAATATTCTTTACCTACACACAAAAGGTGGGTGCTTAACTTCTACCTGTTCGACATTCGAGGCCTTCCACAGCCTTAGCAAGTAAACAGATAGAGTAAACACCCACGTTGGAGTATATAGACACCCGTAAAGTGTGCGTTGAGGCTACACGAGCCTCGCAGCACACTACGGAGAGTATATACTACACCCCGTGGCAGTCACCCCAGCATTTGTTTCGACTTGCTAATTCGATTGTGGAAGTTTCGAATGTCAAAAACAAAGCGTCAGTAACGCCTTTCAATATGTAGTGCTCCGACCCCAGGCTCCGTCCTGCTCATAGGACATCATTGCCGCAACGAGCGGATGCAGTTGCAAAAGTACAAAATATTTTGGAATATGACACCTTATTTTGAAAAAAACAAAAAATAATCGTCAAAATACTTGGAGAATTGAAATTAAGCGCTTATCCTTGCCATAAAATGGCGAAGATAGGCTGCACTCGGCATAGTTCAAGCAAGCTTGACTCTGCACTCGCTTGCACTATCTTTGCAAGCAGAAAGAACATCGGAGACTGGTTCTCCGTCATCAGTAGACTCCTTGGAAGCAAACGGGCGCTTTATCTCGTCAATACTTCTGAGGAGTTTTTGTTTCTCAACTGGTGTGACCGCATGGTCGTAGTAGGTTAACCCGTTCTTTACGCCAATGACAAGCTTCACCGTATAGTCCACACCAGCCATACACAGCCCCACAACGTAATAGCGAAAACTGTCGTATTCGTTCTTGTCTTTCTCGTTAGCTTCTTCTTTGATGAAAATGGATTGCTTGATAAGTTCTGGTATTACTGCAAGGGACTTCAGGTGCTCCAAGTTCTCCGCATCGTGTCGTGTCACCTTCTCGGCTCCCTTTCGAGTAATTCTGATTATGTCGCCCATATCATACTGCTTTGGGTACTATCGCTACAGAATTACGAAATCTTTTTGAGATTATTGCGATTTGTTGCAAAAAACACAGATTATTTAAAAGATGCACGCATAAAGACTTGTCTTTTTATTTGAACAGTTCTCCTTCCATCATCCGATTAGCATCAAAGAATTAGTCGTGGTGACAGGTTCTGTGATGCTCATACAGTCAATCGAAAAATAATCATGAAACATGAAAATCTTAAAATCGTCCTTCATCCTTCACTCTGAGAATGCTAACTTATTGTAATATAAAGTGTTAAATGACTTTAAAAGAACCGACTATCTTTCACTTTTCTTTCACTTTTCCTTCACTTATCCTTCACTTTTTGGTTTGATGGCACCTGAAGGATACTTACATTACGACTGAGCACCCTTTACTCGGCATGTAACTGGTGCTTTGTCGGCATGTAAATCATGCTTTCTCGGCATGAAAGTGAAGGATAAGTGAAGGAAAAGTGAAAGAAAAGTGAAGGATAAATGAAGGATGAGAGAAGACTTAAACCATTGTAAAACAATCATTTAACCTAAAATAGTGAAGGATGAAGGTCGATTTCATGATTTCGCGTGAAGATTTTCGCTGAGCAGTTTGACAAATTTGGCCCCGATGAAGGCATTCTTGAGCCGGGCGGTGCCTTGTCGCGAACCGTCCGCAATCTGGCAGTGCCCCGTCCTCTGACAGTCTCCGCCCCGTCCGGACTTCCCTTCAGCTCCGTCCAGAGATGCGAGACAATGAGGAATGTTTGCAGCTTGCTGATTCATTCTGTCACGTCGCTCATGAAGGCATTCAGCCATCACGCTTGCAAAATTACAAAAATTCTCTCATTCCTACAAGCGTTCACAAGCCTTGCGATGCACTCAAATATGAGTTTCAGGAGCCGGTCCATTCACAGTCAGCAGTATCCTTATAATAGGTACTGGATTGTTTCTTATATGTTCTTAAAGAAATGCGATAGGTGACAAAGAGCATGACAGCCATCAGCAAGATAAAGACGGAAAGAAGAATCGGACCTGCCTCCAAGAGAGGAATCTCCATGTCATCAAAATAAAATGTTAAACTAACGTTTTTTCCGCTATACGCAAACATTAAACCTATCACTACGAGGGGAACTAACATCATCAGGACTGTCAGGTAACTGACGACCCAGCGCCACAGCGTACCCCACCAGCCATAGCCGAAGAGTTGTCGGTAAGTAATGATCATGTAGAATACACAGAGCATAGTCCCGGCATCTGATTTCAAGTAGTCAAGAAGCCCCATAAGGAGGGTCTGAACACTCAAAAAGACTTGCAGGAAGAACCCTTCAGGCAGCGTATGACGGGGATAGCGAGGGGCGAGGCGGAACACCACCCACGTGGGCAGGATAAAGAAGGAATGAAGAAATAGCATGCCCCAACTTTTATTGTCGTTGAACCATTTGATGACATTGTCTATCTCCGGAATATTGATTTGTATAGGCACGACATCGCTGTTCTGATGAAAGACAGACTCAACGATAACTGCAAAAAGGCTCACCATGACCAGCAACTTCACTGGCGGGAACGACACCTGGCGGCGCCCGCTGATGTAGTCGCGCACCAGATAGCCCGGACGCGTCAGCAGCTGGAAGAGCGTATAGGTGAACGAGCGGGAGTCCATTCCCCAAAGCAGTGCGACGTTGTCCTTGATAGACTTCCACCCCACGCGCCCCACCTCGGCACGCTGTCCGCAGCGCGGACAGAAGTTGTCGGCAAACTCAGTGCCGCAGTTACGGCAATGCTGCACGCTGCCCTCATGGCGATTGACATAGTGGGGCTCTGCCTGTTGCCAACGGCAGAAGCGGCGGTAAGATGCTATTAATTGTTCTTTGTTCATACTGTCGTCTCGCAAGTTCCAATAATGGGTGCAAAGGTAGCATAAAATCACGAGACAAAAGAAGAAAGACAGAAAAATCCCTCAAAAGAAATGCCCTTCGACATTCATTTAATTCTTGGCAAAAGCATTGCCGATACAGAAAAAAATAGTAACTTTGCAGCCAGATCATCAAAGAGAGAAACGTGATGACCTAATATAGAAAACATCTGGAATCGCATCAAGAAATGAAGAAACTCTGTCATTACATATCAGAATACATAGGACTGCTCGTGCTGGCTGCTGCATTGCTGGCCCTGTCTTTCCCCGATATTTTCGGACATGTGCGTCCGACAGTCATCAGCTACCTGCTGGGCGTGGTGATGTTTGGAATGGGACTGACGCTGAATCTACGCGACTTCAAGATTGTGTTCAGCCGTCCGAAAGATATCCTGACAGGCTGTCTGGCACAATTCACCGTCATGCCCCTGCTGGCCTGGGCTCTGGCTCGCTGCTTCCAGCTCGACGAAGCGCTGGCCCTGGGTGTGGTGCTGGTAGGCTGCTGCCCTGGCGGCACAGCGTCGAATGTGATTACCTATCTGGCAAAGGGCGACCTGGCGCTCTCCGTAGGAATGACGGGAGTCTCTACGCTGCTGGCGCCGTTTCTGACCCCCTTGCTGACTTGGGCCTTGTCGGGAAAGAGCGTCGACGTCGACGTGGCCAGCATGTTTCTGAGCATTCTCTGGGTGGTCATCCTGCCCATCGTGGTAGGACTGTTGGTGAAGTGGATGTGGCCTACATTCACCGAGAAGGCTACCGACTACCTGCCAGCTTTCTCGTCGATAGCCATCGCCTTCATTGTGGCCATCATCATCGCGGCCAATGCCGATAAGCTGTTGGCGGGAGGAATGATAATCGTGCTGGTGGTCATGCTTCACAATGTCTGCGGACTAGCCCTTGGATTCCTGATAGGACAGCTGCTCGGACTCTCAGCACCCAAGAAGAGAGCCATATCCATTGAGGTCGGCATGCAGAATTCAGGACTGGCCAGCAGTCTGGCCACCATCCATTTTGCAGCCTATCCCCTGGCTACCATCCCTGGTGCCATCTTCAGCGTGTGGCACAATCTGTCGGGTGCGACTGTAGCATATCTGTACCGGAAGAACGGATAGTCGTCCTGTAAGCGACCTACTATTTTATCTTGTCGTTCTTGGTACGGATGATGTCGAACAGGTAGCTCAACTTGATGACGATGGCACCGTTGTTCGACTTGCCGAAGTAGTCTTGCTTGGTGTTGCCGTAGATGTTGCCCAGACCGAAGTAGTAGCGGGCCTCAAGAAGGAAATGTCCTAACTTGGGGTGCGAGTACTCCAGGCCACCACCACCCACGATGCCGTAGTCGAACTTGTTCTCGACGGGCATGGACTCCTGGGCTACGATGCTGGAGGCACGGCGATTCTGGGTGCTTTTCCCTGAAACGATGTTGGTATTGGTTGATTCGCTGCGGTAGAGGCCCATCTGGGGGCCTACCTGCAGGAAGAACTGAAAGCCATTGCGCTCCCTACCCCAGCCCAAGCGGGCCATCACGGGTATCTGGATGTAGTTGATGCGACGATCGTAGTACAGGGGATTGGCCTTCTCAGTATCGTCGGTATAGTAGACAGGCTGGTTGTTCATGTCGAGGATGTCTTCCTTGAAACCCATCTGGGCGTAGTTGACCTCGGCGGTGATGGCACAGATGCTGCTGAAATACTTCTCGCAGGTATAGCGGACGGAGAGTCCTGCGGTGACTCCTCCCTGGTACAGCTGGGGCACCTCGGGGGTGAAGCTGACCTTGTTCATGATGTAGCCGCCATTGACACCTATAGCCAGGTCGGTACGGTAATCGCCCACTTGGGCATGTGCCAGCAGCGGCAGGAAGGTCAGGAGGCAGAGGGGTAAGAGACGCGTTGCCTTCCTTGTTACCTTATTATATATATAGTTCTTCATGTCTTGCTCGTTTATGCCCTTTTAGAAGTTGATGGTTTCTATGCGCTGCTCCCTGGTGTAGTGTACCAGCAGGATGGCCCGGTTCTGCATGCCTCCGTTGCCGATGCGCTCGAAGTGCAGGGGTGTCTGTACAGGGGTGTAGCCCACCATGGCAGAGGCTCCAGTAAAGCTCTTGCCGTAGAGGTGCAGTCCCTTGATGAAGAAGTAAGCCTGGTCGAAACCGGTGGCTGCAAACTTCTGGGGATAGGACTGCATGTCCTGATGGAAGTTCCAGCGATACTTCAGCCTGAGGCGCTCTGTGCGTGCCGACAGCGGATTCATGTAATAGGTAGAGGGCACATAGACGTCGAACTTATAGAAGTTGTCCAGATGGGTGCGCGTGTACTGCAGCCACTCAGGATAGCCGAACATGCTTATCTGCAGATTGGGATTGTTCATCTTCAGGCCGTTGAGCTTGGCGAAGGCCACGTTGAGCTCTGCGGAGCGGCTGGTGTTGAGGATGACCACGTTGGGCTGTGTGGTGGAGAAGTTCTTCTGAAACATTTCCTCCGAGGAGCGCAGGTTGGTGATGGAGTAGATGATGCCCTCCTGCTCCAGCTTGCGGCGCAGACTGCTGGTGAAGCCGCCCTTGGTGCTGGTGCTGTCGTTGCAGTCGATGAGGATGGGATGGCAGTCCTTGAACTGCTGATAGAAGCGATAGACATAGGCCTCGTTCAGCGTGTTGCCGTTCTGGTAGACCTGGAACAGGGCACCATTGTCGTACACCTCGGTAGTCTTGGTGGAGAAGGGGATGAGCACACGTATGCCCCGTGCCTTGGCAAAGTCGCCCAGAGGCTTTACCTGCTTGTCGTAGAGCGGACCGATGATGACGTCGCAACGGGCTGCGTTAGGGTCTTGCAGGGTCTCGCGGATATCGCTGTCCTCGGCTACATTCCAAGCCCGCACATCGGTAGACACACCATTGGCACGCAGGCTGTCGCAGGCCATCAGGACACCACGATAGTACTCCACCATGCGCTTGCCGTCGCCATTGTTGTTGTGCAGGGGCAGCATGACACCCACGCGGATCTCACGCTGGCGCATGTCGACATCGGCTGACGCTGAAGTGGTAGTAGCTGTGGCTGAGGGCTGAGGGGTTACCGCAGAGGGGTCCTTGGGAGCCTGACCTGCAGGGAACGGTATCTTGATGACGGCACCCTTCTTCAGTTCATAGCCAGGGGCGTTCATCTCAGGATTGGCATTGATCAGCTCCTGGACAGTAAGACCATTATCGCGGGCTATGCCAAAGATGGTCTCCTTACGCTGCACCTCGTGCAGGTCCTTGAAAATCTGCTGGCCACAGGCTGTGTCGGCACAGAAAGTGAGGACTGTAAGGAGCAGAAAATATCTTAATAAGTGTTTCATAATCGCTGTTTTTTCTTTTTTGCGCTACAAAATTACAAAAAAAGATGCGGAAGTTCTACTTTTTTCCGTAATTTTGCACAAATTATCACTTATGAAAATGAAATTTAGCAGAATATTGGCCCTTTTACTGGTCGGAATGCTTCCTTTATGCAGTTATGCCGACATAGAGATTACGGGCACCTATACCGCCAAGGACGGCTCTGTGGTGAGCAAGACGGACGAGATTGTGGAGGAAGCCCCTCTGCATGTGAGCTTTGTGACTAACCTGCTATCGCTGGAGGAAGGCCAGTCGGCCGAGTGGCACTTCAACCACAAGGGTGCCAGCTCGTCGAGCAGCGTGACGCGCTATGGAGAGACGGCTGAGTTCGACTTCCTGGAGTCGGGCATCACCACCGTGACATTCTACCTGATGCAGAACGACGAGGTGATAGATGCCGACAGCATGACCGTCACCATCAGCGAGAGTCATCTGGAGATGCCCAATGCCTTCTCGCCCAACGATGACGGCAACAACGACGTCTACAGTGCCAAGGGCGCCAATAACCCGGAGGCCGAGGGTCACTACAAGAGCATTGTGGAGTTTCACGCGTACATATTTAACAGATGGGGGCAGAAGCTCTATGAGTGGACCGACATTGAGGGAGGCTGGGATGGCACCTACAACGGCAGTCCTGTGAAAGACGGCGTCTACTTCGTAGTGGTGAAGGCCCGTGGTGCCGACGGTGTAGAGTACAACATACGACGAGATGTGAACCTCATCCGCAAATTCAACAAAACAGAAGAGTAAGGAGGCGCCGGCATGAATGAGGAGAACAAGATTAGCGTCTGGGGTGCCCGCGTACATAACCTGAAGAATATCGATGTCGAGATTCCCCGTCAGTCGCTGACAGTCATCACCGGCCTGAGCGGATCGGGCAAGTCGAGTCTGGCGTTCGACACCATCTTCGCAGAGGGACAGCGCAGATACATAGAGACCTTCTCGGCCTATGCCCGCAACTTTCTGGGAGGCATGGAGCGTCCTGACGTGGACAAGATAACCGGTCTGAGCCCCGTCATCAGCATAGAGCAGAAGACCACCAACAAGAACCCACGCTCTACGGTTGGCACCACGACAGAGGTGTATGACTACATGCGACTGCTGTTTGCCCGCGCCGGCAAGGCCTATAGCTACATGACAGGCGAGGCGATGGTGAAATACACGGAAGAGAAAGTCATAGACATGATTCTGCACGACTATGCAGGACACAAGATACTGATTATGGCTCCCGTGGTGCGTAGCCGCAAGGGCCACTACCGCGAGCTGTTTGAGAGCATGCGCCGCAAGGGCTATCTGCACGTCCGCGTGGATGGCGAGGTGCAGGAGATTACCCGCGGCATGAAGGTGGACCGCTACAAGAACCACGACATAGAGGTGGTGATAGACCGGATGCAGGCCCCGCAGGCAGTCACCGAGGGCGACACCCACGCCGCAAAGGCTTCGGTAGGCGGAGCACGCCTGAAGAAGTCGGTAGAGATTGCCATGAAGCAAGGCGAGGGGCTCATCATGATTATGGACTACGATACGGGCGAGGTGAAGCACTTCTCAAAGCGCCTGATGTGTCCTACCACCGGCATCTCCTACAGCGACCCAGCCCCCAACACCTTCTCGTTCAACTCGCCACAAGGAGCCTGTCCGCGCTGCAAGGGGCTGGGCTACATCAACGAGATAGACATGGAGAAGGTCATCCCCAACCGCAAGCAGAGCATCCATGAGGGTGGCATCGTGCCGCTGGGCAAATACAAGAGTCAGATGATATTCTGGCAGATTGACGCCATTCTGCACAAGTACGACTGCGACCTAAAGACGCCTCTCGCCGATATTCCCGAGGAGACGCTGAACGAGATACTCTACGGCTCGCTGGAGCGCGTAAAGATAGACAAGGAGCTGGTACATACGTCGAGTGACTACTTTGTGGACTTCGACGGTGTGGTGAAATACCTGCGCTCCGTGATAGAGAACGACGACTCCAGCAGCGGCCAGAAGTGGGCAGACCAGTTCCTGGCTGAATGCCAGTGTCCTGAATGTAAGGGGCAGAGACTGAACCGCGAGGCCCTGTCGTACAAGATATGGGACAAGAACATCTCTGAGCTGGCCGATATGGACCTGACGGAGCTGCGCCAGTGGCTGGACGACTGTGAGGAGCATCTGGACACCCAGCAACGGCAGATAGCGGCAGAGATACTGAAAGAGATCCGTACCCGTCTGGACTTCCTGCTGGAGGTGGGACTGGACTACCTGGCCCTGAACCGTCAGTCGGCCTCGCTGTCGGGCGGTGAGAGCCAGCGCATCAGGTTGGCAACCCAGATAGGCTCGCAGCTGGTGAATGTGCTCTACATCCTGGACGAGCCCTCCATAGGCTTGCACCAGCGTGACAACGACCGTCTGATAAAGTCGCTGAAGGAGCTGCGCGACCTGGGCAATACCGTCATTGTGGTGGAACACGACCGCGACATGATGCTGGCAGCAGACTATATTGTGGACATTGGTCCCAAGGCAGGCAGGAAAGGCGGCGAGGTGGTGTTCCAAGGAACGGTGGACGACATGCTGAAGGCCGGAACCATTACAGCCCAGTACCTCAGTGGACAGCAGAAGATAGAACTGCCAGAGAAACGACGCCAGGGAAAGGGGGAAAAACTGATACTGAGAGGATGCCGGGGCAACAATCTGAAGCATGTCGACGTGGAGTTCCCTCTGGGACAGCTCATCGTGGTGACTGGCGTCTCGGGCTCAGGTAAGTCGACACTCATCAACGAGACCCTCTACCCCATCCTGTCGAAGCATTTCTACCGCTCGCTACAGACTCCTATGCCTTATGACAGCATTGAGGGGCTGCAATATATAGACAAGGTGGTGAATGTGGACCAGAGTCCTATAGGGCGCACACCACGCAGCAACCCCGCCACCTATACCGGTGTGTTTGCTGACATCCGCTCGCTGTTTGTCAACCTGCCTGAGGCCCAGATCAGAGGCTACAAGCCCGGGCGCTTCTCGTTCAATGTCAAAGGAGGACGCTGTGAGACCTGTGGCGGCAATGGCTACAAGACTATCGAGATGAACTTCCTGCCCGACATACAGGTGCCTTGTGAGACTTGTCACGGCAAGCGCTACAACAGAGAGACGCTGGAGGTACGCTACAAGGGCAAGTCGATAGCCGATGTGCTGGATATGACCATCAACCAGGCCGTAGAGTTCTTTGAGAACGTGCCGGACATCCTGCGCAAGATTAAAACCATTCAGGATGTGGGACTGGGCTATGTCAAGCTGGGACAACCTTCAACTACCCTCTCCGGCGGTGAGAGCCAGCGTGTGAAGCTGGCCACGGAGCTGTCGAAGAAGGATACCGGCAAGACGCTCTATATCCTGGACGAGCCTACGACGGGACTGCACTTCGAGGACATCCGCATCTTGATGGATGTGCTGAAGCGGCTGGTAGACAGGGGGAATACTGTCATCGTCATTGAGCACAACCTGGACGTCATCAAGCTGGCCGACTACATCATAGACATGGGACCTGAAGGGGGACGCAATGGCGGAACGGTGCTGTCGACAGGCACCCCTGAGCAGGTTGCCAAGAGCAAGAAAGGCTATACGCCCCAGTTCCTGAAAGAGGAGCTGAAGCGCAGCAAATGAAAATAAAGATTAATTATTAAGCATTGCTGGCATTAATTGGCAATAATTTTGTAAATTTGCAAACAAATTGCAATTTTATTAATGATTTATGTTCAGTAAAGAGACCTATATCCGACGCAGGGCGGAGTTGAAAAAGCTGGTTGGCAAAGGCGTCATCGTGCTCTTTGGCAACAATGAGGCTCCCTGCAACTATCCAGCAAACAGCTATGCCCCCATGCGGCAGGACTCGGCATTCCTGTACTACTTCGGCCAGCATCGTGACGGGCTGGTAGGCATTATTGACATTGACAACGACGAGGAATGGCTGTTTGGCGACGACATCGACGTAGAGGATATCGTATGGATGGGCTTCACACCTAGCGTTAAGATGCTTGCCTTCGAGGTTGGCATTGCACACACTGCCCCCCTATCTGCCATAGGAAATGTCATTTGCAGAAAATCAGGAAACCGGCAATCGCTGCGTGAAAACATCCACTTCCTGCCGCCCTACCGCCACGACACGAAGATACAGATTATGGACCTGCTGGGCATCCATCCTTCGAAGCAGAAGGAGGCATCCTCGCTTGCTCTGATTCAAGCAGTTGTAAAAATGCGCTCAAGAAAAGAATCACAGGAAGTAGAAGCCATAGACCGTGCCTGTGACGTGGGATATGCCATGCATACGACGGCCCAGCTACTCATCAAGCCTGGGGTGACGGAACGCTTCATCGCAGGACAGGTGGACGGTATTGCCCGCTCGCTGGCACAAGGCAACAGCTTCGCCACCATCTTCTCGCAGCATGGCGAGATTATGCATGGCTGTCCGTCAGACAACAAGCTGGAGGACGGACGACTCATTCTCTGTGATGCCGGTTGCGAATTGGACGACTATTGCTCCGACCACACGCGTACCATGCCTGTCAACGGTAAGTTTACTCAGCGTCAGCTGGAGATATACTCCATCGTAGAAGCCTGTCACGACTACGTACTCGAGGTGGCCAAGCCTGGTGTAAAATATATGGATGTAAACTT
>JAFPEE010000263.1 GCA_017389705.1 Prevotella sp. | reverse complement strand
GTCGCAACCTGTCAGCTCAGAGGCTCGCTGCTGGGTGTCGACCTCGCAGAATTTGACCAGACAGACGGAGTCGTTGCGGAAGCGGTACTCCTCCATGAAGAAGGGCACCATGATGCCGTCAATCTCCAGCACCAGATAGTCAGCCTTTACACGGTCGAAGACGTCGTCGTCGAACAGGAACGATACCTCGCCCTTCACTCCGTGTGCCTTTCCCAGACGTCCTATCTTATATACCTCTTCTTGCTTAATCATCGCTAACTGCTAATTGTTAAAAGCTAATTGCTAACTGCTAACTAATCCTCTCAATATGCGCTCCAAGAGCATTCAGACGGGCCTCGATGTCCTCATAGCCTCGGTCTATCTGTTCTATGTTGCTGATGATGCTGGTGCCTTGGGCGCTCATGGCTGCTATCAGCAGGGCGATACCTGCTCGGATGTCAGGGCTCGACATGCGACTGGCTCGCAGCTGTCGGGTGCGGTCATGTCCCACAACCACAGCGCGATGGGGGTCGCAGAGGATAATCTGTGCTCCCATATCGATGAGTCGGTCTACGAAGAACAGTCGGCTCTCGAACATCTTCTGATGGAAGAGCACGGTGCCTCGGGCCTGTGTGGCCACCACGATGAGTACGCTGAGCAGGTCTGGTGTCAGACCAGGCCAGGGTGCGTCAGCCAGCGTCATGATGGTACCGTCAATGAATGAGTCTACCACATAGTGCTTCTGGTGGGGAATATACAGGTCGTCGCCCTCCGTCTCCACCTTGACGCCCAGTCTGCGGAAGGCATCAGGAATAATGCCCAGGTCCTTCAGCGATACGCCCTTGATGCGTACACCATTGCCACACATTGCAGCCATGCCGATGAACGAACCTACCTCAATCATGTCGGGCAGCAGCTTGTGCTCTGCACCATGCAGACTCTTGACGCCTACTACGGTAATGAGGTTCGAGCTGATACCGCTGATGTTGGCACCCATGCGGTTCAAAAGGTGGCAGAGCTGCTGGATGTAGGGTTCACAGGCAGCATTATAGATGGTGGTCGTGCCCTCTGCCAGTACTGCAGCCATGATGATGTTGGCAGTACCTGTCACAGAGGCTTCGTCCAACAGCATATAGGTACCTTTTAGCTTCTGGCTCTTGGTTTTGGGGGCATAGATTTCGTAGACGCTACGCTCAGGCACCTGACGGAACTTGGCGCCCAGGCTTTTAAAGCCCAGAAAGTGGGTGTCCAGTCTGCGACGGCCTATCTTGTCGCCACCAGGCTTGGTGATGATGGCTTTGCCCATGCGTCCCAGTAGTGGACCAATCATCAGGACCGATCCACGCAGCTCAGCGCATTTGTGTACGAACTCGTCGCTTTCCAGATATTGCAGGTTCAGCGAATCGGCCTGGAACGAGTACTCGCCCTTCGACGGATTCTCCACCTTGACGCCAATATCACGCAGCAGCTGGATGAGATTGTTCACATCTCTGATGTCAGGAATGTTGCGGATGATGACCTTCTCGCTGGTCAGCAGCGTGGCACAAATCACCTCCAGCGCCTCGTTCTTGGCTCCTTGAGGAGTAATGGTGCCACTCAGCAGATGTCCGCCCTCAATCTTGAATGTTGCCATATGTTTTGTTTATTTCTTGCGCTTGCCTTTCTTGGGCTCGTTCATGACAGCGTAGTCCATACGGTCGAAACGGAACGCCTGTAGGTCAAGCTGTATCTTGCCGTCCGTATAGCGAGCCAGGTCGTCAGCTACCTTTTCGTCTTCCACGGAGCCATGTCCCCAAGCCATGAGGCTGCGCTTCATCTGGTTGGCTGTCTGGCGTGTCAGCTCGTCGCGCTCAGGTCCCTCAGGCATGGTCTTCAGCTTCTCAAAGACCTGCGCCAGCAGTTGGCCGTAGTGGCGCAGCTGGGCCTGCTCGTTATGAACAGGGTGCGCCATGGGCTGAGGCTTCGAGAGAATCTTCTCGGCATCGTTGACGTCGTAGGGCCAGTCGATGTCCAGTTGCTTGTGGCTCATCAGGAAGAGGTGGTCCCACAAGGTCTGCTCGTAGTTTGGAGTGTTGCGCAACTGGGGATTCTTGTTCTCCATCTGCAGGATGATGGCTTGGGCACAACGGTTGCGCTCTTCCTTCGTAGGAAGGCTCACAGCCAGGTCCACCATCTTCTGAATCTCTCGTCCGTATTCCGGCATGACCAGCTTCTCGCGTTGGGTGTTATAGTCTAATCCTTTGATATCCATATATTTTTTGCTTTTGGCCATTGGCTCTTGGCCTTAGCCTTTTTGTTTATTGTTTGCTAATTGCTAACTGCCAATAGCTAACAGCTAAAGCAGCGGTTTGGGTTTGATGGCCACGAAGTCTTTCAGGTAGAAGGGCACAAAGTAGGCCACGTCTTCATATTGCTCGTTCAGGAAACGCTTCTCAGCCAGCGGCTGCATCCACTTGGCCAGCGGCTCTATACCCTCTATGAAGTGGGCATTGGGGTGGTTGATGACCTCTTTGCACTTCTGCGCTCCGTTGCCAAAGAAGTAGATAGGACGCTCGTCCAGCCACTCTTTGTAGGTTTCAGCCTCCACAATGTCTGCGCTGACAGGACGTACCACCTTCAGCGAACGGTCGTAGAGCGCTGCATACACCTCCATCCGTCGGGCATCGAGCATAGGACAGAGTAGCGCATTTTCCTCCATCTCAGGGTTGCGCAGCAGAATAGGCACACACAGCAGTTCCAGCGTGGGAACAGCTATCAGCTTCAGGTCACGTCCATAGCAGATGCCCTTCGCCATCGACACTCCGATGCGCAGCCCTGTATACGAGCCAGGTCCACAGCTCACAGCTACCGCGTCGAACGGTATGGCATGGTTGTCGGTGAACGACAGGGCCTCGTCAACCATCGTCCCCAGTCGCTCTGCACCAGCACCCCGCTCGCCCCGTTCCTCCTGCTCGAAGATGCATTGCCCATCCTCCGACACAGCCACAGAGCACACATTCGTGCTGGTTTCTATATGTAGTATGCAAGCCATAATTTTCTTGTACCTTATTAAATTAGGGCACAAAGGTACGAATAAGTGAGCGAAAAACCAAATAAATTAGAGCTTTTTAGGGTTGAGCCCCTGAGGAAACTGATGGTTCCCTACCGAGAAACTATCGGTTACATGCCGACAAACTATCAGTTACATGCCGACAAACTATCAGTTACATGCCGACAAACTATCAGTTACATGCCGACAAACTATCAGTTACATGCCGACAAACTATTGCTTGTCGGTATCAACCCTATGCTTTACTCGTATTGTAAAGAGGGTGTGCTATTGATACACCCTCAGACAAGACAAACTTATCAGACTCTCTTTGTAAGTTTTGTTGTTTACTTTATTACTATTTTCTTACCATTGACAATATAGACACCCTTCTTCGTAGGCTGCCTTTGCAGCTTATGGCCATCAAGGGTATACACCTCTGCTTTTGAGCCATCTATCATGATGCCATCAATGCCAGTATACTCATCTTAGCCCAGCACCTTTCCAAAGGCATTCCAAGGAGCAGAAGCCTTATAGCTTAAGGAAATCCAGGCCATCAAAGCTGCTGCCAATGGCGCCAGCGTCATGAACAACTGACCATAACGAGAGCCGATGATGATATAACATTGGAATAGACAGAAATCGCCGATGACATAACCAACGACACCCGAAAGCAACATCCATCCGCAAGCCTCTAATGAACCGACGGGCGGTAGAGGTGTGCCAACCACGATGCAAAACAGCATCACCGAAAACAGCAGTGCCAGTGCCATGCGTAGTACATTCAGCGTCAGGTTGCCTAGCCGCTTGCTACCAAATTCGCTCAGCAGCACAGTGGCCGTCCATGAGAAAGCCACACCAATGGAAATTAGTTCTCCGAAATATGTCACATTACAATCCTATTGTCATTATCCCACCTCTGCAACAACTTCAACCTCTACCAATGCACCCTTAGGCAGAGTTTTAACGGCAACGGCAGAGCGGGCGGGATAAGGCTCCGTGAAAAACTCTGCATAGACAGTGTTCATATCGGCAAAGTCGTTCATTTCTGACATGAAAACTGTTGTCTTTACCACATTGCTCATTGTGAGCCCAACTTCTTCCAAGATAGACTTGACGTTGGTCAGGGACTGGCGGGTCTGTTCCTTGATTCCTCCCTCCACAAATGCTCCCGTTGCAGGATCGATGGGAATCTGACCTGATGTATAGACGAGATTTCCAACTTGAATGGCCTGACTATAGGGCCCGATGGCTGCTGGTGCCTTCTTTGTACTGATTACTTTCATAAACTTTGAAACATTTTTACCGGGTGCAAAATTACATATTTTTCTGCAATTGAGCAATCACACAATGATGGTTTTTCTCTTATCCCAACCATATTTTAGAGTTTTATTCTGTTTGAGGGTCATAAATTAGTCTCAAATAGAAAAATTTTCTTTTAATAATTGAATATTGGACGTATTTTCTAGATTTCAAAGAAAATTTGGAAGATATCTCTAAAGTTCGTACCTTTGCACCGTCAAACTAAGTGAAAATAAAGCATTATTAATTTAATAAGAAAGGATAAGATTATGAGTAAGAAGAATTATCGTTTTGAGACATTGCAACTCCATGTAGGCCAGGAACAGGCTGACCCCGCAACCGACGCTCGCGCTGTGCCCATCTATCAGACCACGTCGTATGTGTTCCGTAACTCACAGCATGCCGCCGACCGCTTTGGTCTGCGCGACGCAGGTAATATCTATGGTCGACTGACCAACTCTACGCAGGGCGTGTTCGAAGATCGTGTGGCTGCCCTCGAAGGTGGTGTAGCCGGACTGGCTGTGGCCTCTGGTGCCGCCGCTATTACTTACGCTCTGCAGAACATTGTGCAGGCTGGTGACCACATCGTAGCTGCCGACAACCTCTATGGCGGTTCGTATAATCTGATTACCCACACACTGGCTACTCAGGGCATCACCAATACCATTATTAATGTGAACGACCTCGAAGCCCTCGAGGCAGCCATTCAGCCCAACACAAAAGTAGTATATGCCGAAACCTTCGGCAACCCCAATAGTGATGTGCTCGACCTCGAAGGCGTGGCCGCTGTGGCTCACAAGCATGGTATTCCCTTCATCGTCGACAATACCTTCGGAACTCCGTATCTGATTCGTCCTCTGGAGCATGGAGCTGACATCGTGGTACACTCGGCTACGAAGTTCCTCGGTGGTCACGGAAGTTCGTTAGGTGGCGTCATTGTAGACGGTGGTAAGTTCGACTGGAAAGCCAATCCCGACAAGTTCCCAACACTGGCAAAGCCCGATCCCTCATATCATGGCATCGTGTTTGCCGATGCAGTAGGTGCTGCCGCTTACGTGACCCGTATTCGTGCCGTCATCCTGCGTGATACAGGTGCTGCTATTTCTCCGTTCAACGCCTTCATCCTGCTGCAGGGTGTGGAGACCCTGAGTCTGCGCGTGGAGCGTCATGTGGAGAATGCCCTGAAGGTAGTCGATTTCCTGGCCAAGCACCCGAAGGTGGCAGCCGTTCACCATCCTGCCCTCGAGAGCCATCACGACCACGCCCTCTACAAGAAGTACTATCCCAACGGTGCTGCCAGCATCTTCACCTTCGAGATCAAGGGTGGTCAGGAAGAGGCCTGGAAATTCATCGACGCCCTGCAAATCTTCTCACTCCTGGCTAATGTGGCCGACGTGAAGAGTCTGGTAATTCATCCCTATACCACCACTCACTCACAGCTCTCGCCTGAGGAACTGGCCGAGCAGCACATCACGCCATCGACCATCCGTCTGAGCATTGGAACAGAACATATCGATGACATTATCGATGACCTTGCGCAGGCTTTAGACAAGATTTGATTGTGAAACGATGTTTTAAGTAATCTGTCAAATCCCTCTAATAGATTTGGCAGATTACTTTAAGTCCAGTACTTTACTTCCCCAACTGACATTTATGAGAAAGTATATCATAGGCGATAATCAGGAGCTGACACGATTCGCGTTGGAGAGCCTTCTTCAGAAAGACGAGGAAACCGTAGTGTATCGTGCTTTCGACAAGGCAAGGCTCGTGGAGTTGCTCAAGGAGAACGAGAGTGCCGTAGTGTTACTTGACTATACCCTGTTCGACTTTTCCGACGAGGATCAGCTCCTGATTATCGCTGAGCGTTTTAGTCTGTCGCAATGGATTCTTATCAGCGACGAACTGACACCTCAGTTCATACGACGCGTGGTCTATTCATCGCACCAATTCAGTGTGGTATATAAAGACGGTCCCTTAAGCGAGGTTCGCGAGGCTCTCAGCGCTGTCAGCCGCTTTACGCGCTACCTTAGCCAACGTGCCTTGGAAACCATCATCACACAGCAACAACAAGAGGACGAGACGCCCAGTGTTCTGACGACAACGGAGATGGAGATTGTGAAGGGCATCGCACTGGGTAAGACCACGAAGGAGATTGCTGCCGAACGTTTCTCGAGCATTCACACCGTCACGACCCACCGTAAGAACATCTTCCGCAAACTGGGTATAAACACAGCGCACGAAGCGGTGAAATACGCGCTTCGTGCGGGGTTGATCGATCCTTCAGAATTCTATATTTAGAAGGGGAAGCCCTGTGGCCGTGGGGCGATTTCGGGATCACCGAAATAAGAGGCTTCTGCGTCTTTGTCATTCAGTTTGAACACCATGAACTTGGTGTTTTTCTCCGTGCAGGGAGCCCATTCGCCACCCTGCGGACCATTGGGATCAGCGTACTTCACGAAGTTGGTCCAGGCGGTGAGCATCTTCTCAGAGAGGTCCCAGTCGCCCTTGGTCCAAGGACGCCAACAGTGCTTCAAGCTCTTGAATACGAACCAGAGGTCGGAGGAGTGGAAGGCACCCTTCAGACGGACAGTCACTTCAGGATGACTGCCATCATCGGGCAGTGGACGGGCAAACTCGTAAGCCCAGGCCTTGCCGCCCTTCTGCTCTCGAACCTTACAGAACTCAGCGATGTTGGGAGCCATGTTACCCATGTCGTTCAGCGTGAAACCGATCATATAAGGCACATCTGCCAAGGTGCCGCCACGGGTGGCATCGTCGAAGCTCTTCTCGCTGACGTAACCGTCGATCATCGGCATGAAGGGCAGACCTCTGAACATAGCCGCCATGGGGCCATCTGCCTGCTGACCGTCGTTGTTGATCTGGTGATAGAGGGTGTTCAGGGCGAAGATGGTCTCCGTCGATGCTGCGCGCATCTTCTGCAGATCGGTCAGTCCAGCCCAATCGAACACTTTCTTGGCTTTGGCCTCGGCATCGGCAAAAGAACCGCCACTATAACGACCGCCAATCATGTTACCGTTGGCATCGGGGATGGTGAGACCCTGGGCACTCATGATAACAGCCTTGTTGAACAGACCGCGAGCCAGTGGAGACTCACAGAGGGTACGAACGCTGCCACCACCGGCACTCTGTCCGAAAATGGTCACGTTATCGGGGTCACCACCAAACTGGGCGATGTTCTTCTTGATCCATTTCAGAGCCTCAATCTGGTCGAGGATACCATAGTTGCCTGACACATGATGCGGGCTTTCTGCAGTCAGAGCCGGGTGTACGAGGAAGCCAAAAACACCGAGACGGTAGTTGATAGATACGAGCACCACGTCCTTGGCACCCCATTCCTGACCATCGAACTCAGGCTCTGAGCCAAAGCCCTCGCGATAGCCGCCACCATGGATCCACAGGGCAACAGGAAGTTTCTTATTGACCTGTCCAGGAACCTTGGTCCATACATTCAGATACAGACAGTCCTCACTGGAACCAGCCTCCTTGCCATAACCCCACTCTGTATAGTATCCACCCGGATACTGGATAGCCTGAAAACTCGGGCGACCGAAGGTATCGCAGATCTTCACTCCCTTCCAGGGTATGACGGGCTGAGGCTCCTTCCATCGGTTCTCCTTGATGGGAGGTGCTGCGTAGGGAATGCCACGATAGACAAACACTTCAGGATGGTCGTCGGCCAATACGCCCTGAACCTGACCACCTTCGATCGTTAACACTGGATTTTCTGCAGACTGTGCAGACACTGCTACCATGAGCAGAAGTGGTAAAAATAGTTTTTTCATAAGTTGTTAAATAACAATACTACAGTTGATTAGGTATTTAATAAATAATTAGACTATTCAAGTCATGAATGGTTTAATAACAGCGGTGAAAAAAGATGATTAATATGGTAGCACGTCGGCTGTAAACTTTATCTCGCCAGGCAGTAGACAAGTGACGCTCTTCTCACCGTTAGGTTCTATAGTGATATAGTTGTCGCTGAAGGTCACGCCGTCGATGATCCTGCCTTTCTGGTCATAGAGCACGATGCGGAGCATATAAGCCACCTTGTCAGATGGGTTGCTCACCATCAGTTCGACCTGCCGTCCTTGTCTCTCTCTTACCCGAGCCTTGCACTTGGCAGGCTGCTGGGCACCGATGCCCTTCAGGTCTGCATGCTTCAACATGGGTGTTCCCGTCCAGTCCGACTTCGGCCAGTCGAAGACGTCGTCCGCTGTGGTCAGGGAATATTCGTTTTCGGCAATGGTCTGCCCGTTATGCTGACAGCAGAGGAAAAGGTAGCCGTTGGCTTCGCCAAGCTCTATGGGGTCGAAGGCCTTGACCGATCCCATGGCGGGGACAGTCAGCATTACCTTTTGGTACCCTAATACGTTTCCGCTGAGACCATAAACCTTCATCGTGGCGGTGATGTCGATGGCTTCGAGGGTGCTGTTGACGGCACGGACGTCGTGTGTCAGGTGGTTGTAAATCAGCTGTATGGGCTGACAGGCTTTCCTGACACCGTAGAAGGCTGCGTTGGGGCGCAGGAAATAGTCGTAGAGCTGCCAGTAGAGACTGGGACGTGCGGCGTTCAGCATCCATTGGATAAGGGCAGTCGCCTTGGGGCTGTTGTATCTGAAGGCCTCGAACATAGCCTTTGTGCCGTCATAGTTTACCATATTGGCCTTACGTAGGAAGTCGTCGATGTTGTCAGCTTTGCCATAGCGTTGGATGACGGTCGCTTTCAGGACATCAAGCTTGTTGAATGCCTCGGCGGCTGAAGTGCAGAGGTAGTCCGCTATGGTGTCGAGCGGCCACAGGCTGTTGCCGAGCATCTGCTGCAGCGACTCTTTTACGGGCAGTTGTGCGCCGATGCCTGTCTCGGTATTGAAGCCGAAGGCACCTCCGGGAGCCTCCTTGGAATACCAGTAGGCAGGTGCCACATACTCGTAAGGACCAGCCATCTTCGTACCCGAAGTGCCAGAGATGGTGCTCTCCAACTGCTTTGCAGAGGTGATGTACGGACGGTCGTCGATGGTCTTCCGTGCCCACTCGTAGTGGTACTCCAGAGCGGGGATGGGCAGTTTGTCGCTTCCGACGAACCAGGCGATGATAGAGGGGTGGTTACGCAGATAGCGCAACTGGTCGTCATACTCACGGGCTATCAGTCGTGCCTCCTCATCGGTAAGGATACCGCCATAGATCTCGTCGCAGGGCTTGCCTAGATAGCTTTCCCACTCCCAGAAGCAGCTCCAGCCGGCAAACAGCAGGATACCCTTCTCGTCGCAAAGGTCGTAGAGGGCCTGTGAAGTACCCCAGAACCCTTCCAGACGTATGGTGTTCAGGTTCATCTGCTTCACCAGTTCCAGCTGCCGGTCGTAGCGTTCGGCGTTGTCGCGTAGGAAGATATCATCAGTCCATCCGGCTCCGAGAATCTGGATGCGTCGTCCGTTCAGGGTGAAGGCGCGATAACCCTCTTTGGTGAAGTAGCTGCCCACCTCGCGGATGCCGAAGCGCACCTCCTTCGTGTCGCTCGCTGCCTGGCCAGCCTCGAAAGTCAGCGACAACGAATACATCTCTGGGTTGCCCATCGTGTAGCACCACCATAGTCGGGGGTTGATGACATGGAGGGCCGCCAGCTCGTTCTCATCCAGTCTGACGGTTCTTGTCTGTCCGGCATGCAGACGGATGGGTAGGGCACACCTCTGACCTTCGAACGTGCAGATCAGCTGACCGCTGACATCGTGGTCGCTCAGGTTGCACAGCTGGGCCTCGACATCTACCCATGCCTCTTTCAATGTGTTCAGGTCCACACGAGAGCTGACACGCGGGGATTCTATCACCACGTCGCCGCAGCGCTGCACCTTCACAGGTCTCACGATGCCCATGCTTTCGTCTAATGGTCGAGGATTCCAGTCAACAAAGCCGATGTTAAAGTCGCCTGGCTTGCACTTGAAGGTCTCCACCACTAGCGTGTTCTCTTCCTTCGCAACTGCAGTCACATCTACGGCAAAGGTACTGAAAGGGCCACGCACGGTGTCGCGTGAGGCGACAAGCTTTCCATTCAGATAGATATTCGCGCTATAGTTCAGTCCTTCGAAGAGCAGTCTCACGTGCTCACTGTCATGAAGTCCGTCGAGGCGGAAGCTCTTCCTGAAGAACCAGGGAACGAGGAAGCGACTGTTGTCGTATTGCTTATAATTGTCTCTCTCAAATAGTTTTGGATACTCGCCGTTGCTGACGAGCGTTCCCATCACCGTCGACGGGACATGGGCGGCATACCAAGGGGCGGATGAATGACTACCCGAAGAAAGAGATGCTCCGTCGGTGCCGACGATGGCCGAAGACTGGCACTCCCAGCCGTCACTTAATTCAATGGTCTGTGCCTGTATGCCCAGTGTGCAGAGGCAACCAATGATGAGGGCGCTGATACGCTTGTTACTTATCACCATATCCTGATTTTTAGTTATTTGCGATTAATGAATAATGTGAGCGACAAATATATGAAAAACCTGGCATATATCATCTAACCTCCAGATATTTCTTCTATATTTTATCATTATTTCACTAATGAAATAAAATACACCCATCATTTTGCATTTTTCCGCAAAAATCATTATCTTTGTAGCCTCAAAAGAACATCAAATGAACGCACAAGAGATAATTGCCTACATGGAGTCGCAGCGCAATGAAGCGCAGCGCAAGATACTCATGGGCTTCTTCAAGACAGGGCCTGGCGAGTATGGTTATGGTGACGAGTTCTTAGGACTGAAGGTGCCGCAAACGCGGGAGGTGGTCAAGGCCGCAGGGACAGATTTCCCGCTGAACGAGGTGCCAGAGTTGCTGATGGACCGTTGGCATGAGGTGAGGCTCTGTGGTTTCTTGATACTCGTAGCGAAGTTTGAAAAGCTGGCCACCAAACGACTGGAGAATAATGCTGATGCCATCGCTAAGCGTGATGAGATCGTGACGATGTATCTGCAATATGCCGAGCAGGCGAACAACTGGGACCTGGTGGACCTCTCAGTACACAAGATCCTCGGCCACTGGCTGCTCCTGCCCACGAACCTGGGCGACAGGGATTATAAGATTAAACTGCTCGATGATCTTGCTGCCAGCCCTTGCCTGTGGAAGCAGCGCATGAGCATTGTCTGCTCGTGGAAGACCTCACAGCAGGGTGACCCCTCGTGGTGTCTCCGCTATGCCGAGATCCATCTCCATCATCCCCACGACCTGATGCACAAGGCTGTCGGCTGGATGCTCCGCGAGATGGGCAAGCGCGTCTCAATGGACCTCCTCCGCGAGTTCCTCCGCCAGCATGCCCACGAGATGCCCCGCACCATGCTTCGCTACGCCATCGAAAAGATGCCCGAGAAGGAACGACAGGAGTGGATGAGCCAATGAAAGACTATCCTGACAGGATGACGCCTGAACAGGCGAGGACATTCAAAGACGATGTACTGAATATCGTCAGCCAGATACCTTGTGGCTGCGTCACCACTTATGGCCATATCGCTGCCTTAGCCGGATGGCCCAGCCACTCGCGGATGGTAGGCCGCACCTTGCGCTATACCCCTGAAGCACAGTCGTTGCCTTGTCATCGTGTGGTGAATAACGCTGGCCGCACAGCCCCAGGCTGGAGTCGCCAACGCCCCTTGTTAGAATCCGAAGGCGTCACCTTCAAATCCAACGGTCACGTAGACATGCAGCGCCACCTCTGGGAGCCAGAGATAGACATCATTTAGTAATCGCTTCGGCTCTGCCGCTTCGCTAGTCGAAGAACGGTGTGCTTTGATTAAAAATCGGTATTGACCGTCCGCTCTTAAATATCAGGGCGGGCGCTCTGAATTATTCGGGCGGCCGCCCCAAATCATTCGGGCGCCCGCCCTAATCTAATGAGGTACCGACTCTCTCCCTGTTACATCGTACTTCTCTCCCTGTTTCCTCGTACCCTTTCCCCTTTTCCTACGTATATCTTCACTCAAGAAATCCTTTTTCTTACATTTTTTCCGCCTTTTTCATCCAACATTAGAATATAATTTGTATATTTGCATCGAAAATATACCTATCTCTATAGAATATATCTCGTATACTAAAACTTATAATTATGAAGAAGATTCTGTTCATTATCGGGTCGTTGAGGGCGAAGTCCTTTAACCGCCAAGTGGCTAATGTGGCTAAGGAGATTATCGGTAATCGTGCTGAAGTGTCGGAACTGGATTATAGCGACCTGCCGCTGCTGAATCAGGATGTCGAACAGCCGGAGCCTGCTGCTGTTGCGCGAATCCGTAAGGCGGTGAGCGAGGCTGATGTGCTGTGGATATTTACGCCAGAGTATAACATGAGTTATCCGGGACATCTGAAAAATCTGTTGGACTGGATGTCAAGGCCTGTGAAGTTTATGGACTACGGAACACCTACCTGCATCAATGGCAAACGGGTGGCTATCTGTGGAGCAGGAGGTAAGGCCGCTACTGCTGACTGTAGGGCGAAACTTACGGAACTGCTGAGCTTCATGAAGGCTGAGGTGCTGCAAGAGCAGGTGGGTATCGCCGTTCCTGCTGAGGCTTGGGGCACGGATGTGCTTGCGCTGACTGATGAGCAGAAGGCTCAGTTGAAGGAAGTGGCTGATAAGTTGATGGGATAATCATCTAATAATCATTGATATGAACATTGGAGACAAGGCGCCCGAGATTCTGGGCAAGGACGAACAGGGACGGGACATCCGTCTGAGTGACTATAAGGGCAGGAAGCTGGTGTTGTACTTCTACCCGAAGGACAATACCAGTGGCTGTACCGCTGAGGCTTGCAGTCTGCGTGACCATTATGGCGAACTGCAGGGCAAAGGCTACGAGGTGGTTGGCGTGAGCAAGGACTCGGCCGCCTCGCACGTGAAGTTCAAGGAGAAGCATGAGTTGCCGTTCCCGCTGATCGCTGATGTCAACCACGAGCTGTTAGAGGCGATGGGTGCCTGGGGCGAGAAGTCGATGTACGGTAAGAAGACCATGGGTACCATCCGCACCACCTTTATCATCAACGAGGAGGGTGTCATCGAGCAGATCTTCGCAGGCAAGCAGGTGAAGACCAAGGAGCATGCGGAGCAGATTTTGACGTTATAAGATGAAGCACAACTAAAAACAATTAGTATATGGAAAGATTTGAACTCCTGACATTACCATATGCACCAGAAGCTTTGGAGCCGGTGATTAGTAAAGAGACGATTGCGTTCCATCACGGAAAGCATCTGGCTGGGTATGTGAATAATCTGAATGGACTGTTGGAGGGCAGTCCTCTGGCCGGACTGCCTTTGGAGGAGATTGTGCTGAAGGCTGAGGGTGGCATGCTGAACAATGCCGGACAGATACTGAACCACAATCTGTACTTCGGGCAGTTTTGTGCACCCAAAGCAGATGCTCGTCCTGTTGGCAAGCTCGCAGAGGCTATCGATAAGCAGTTCGGGTCGTTCGAAGCCTTCAAAGACGAATTCCAGAAAAAGGGCGCCACGCTGTTTGGCTCAGGCTGGGTGTGGCTATCGGCTGATGCTGACGGCAAGCTCGTCATCACACAGGAAACAAATGCCGCCAACCCCTTGCAGAAGGGGTTGACGCCACTGTTGACCTTCGACGTCTGGGAGCACGCCTACTATCTGGACTATCAGAATCGGCGTCCTGACCACCTCGCTGCCCTTTGGCAGATCGTCGACTGGGAGGTCATCGATAGTCGTTTTAACCGATAGCCTGTTTGATATCCTCCAGTAGATCTTCGCCAGCTTCGAGACCGATGCTGAGGCGGACAGTGGTGTCGGGAACGGACATCTCCGCACATTGCTCAGGCGTGAAGAGGCCGAAGATGGTTGATGCGGGATGGATGGCTAACGACTTGCGGTCGAAGAGGTTTGTGGCGCGACGGATGATCTGCAGTTTGTCGATGAATGCCCAGGCGGCTTCCTTCGTTGCGAGGTCGATGGTGAAGACGGCACCTGGCAAGGGACCGAATTGCTGTTCTGACAACTCATGGAAAGGATTATCCTCCAAACCTGTATAGTTCACACGTTTGATTTCGGACAGCGCCTGACATTGCTTAGCAAGCCACAACGTGGTCTCTGCCTGACGACGGAATCGGATATCAAGCGTATCGAGGCCCAACGTCTCCATATAGGCTACCTGTGGTGTCATCAACGAGCCGAGGTTCGTCACTAGTTCGGTCTTTACACGCGCCGTAAATGCCAGCTTCTTCCCAACGCGTTTGGTGCGACTCTGTAGGGCAGGGGAGGGTGATTGCGACCAATCGAACTTACCATAGTCGATGAGCAGACCACCTAAGCCTGTGCCGCCACCTGAGATATACTTCGTGCTGGATACCACCTCGATATCCACGCCGAAGTCGCCTGCATGAAAGGCAGGGAACGGCACGATGGTCGTATCGGCTATCAGGGGTATACCCTTCGCATGGGCTATCTCTGACAATGCCTTGATGTCAGCCACGAACAGCTGTGGATTGGTGATGATCTCGAAGAACAGCGCGGCGGTCTTGTCGTCAATTAGCGCTGAGATCTCTTCCGGCTTTGTGAAGTCGGCAAAGCGCGGCTCCACACCGAAACTGCCCAACGTGTCGCGAATCAGCGAGACGCTGTTGCCAAACAGGTGCTTCGAGGCCACGATGTTCAATCCTGCGCCGCTCACCGCCGTCAGGGCATAGGCGATGGCCGCCATACCTGTGTTCAATGCCGTTACGCTAGTGGCTCCTGTGATCTGCCTCACGCGCTCCTCCAGATAGGTGGTTGTCGGGTTGGCGATGCGGGCATACGACGGATCCATCGAGCGGCCGCAGAAGGCATCGTTCATCGCCTTGGCCGAG